>NZ_CAXQGS010000092.1:0-33965 GCF_964223445.1 Cytobacillus sp. | reverse complement strand
TTCCGATCTAATGAACTATGGGAAGGATCGCTTTCATATTTTTCACGGCGGTCAAGTCTTGCAAGCCCTTCAGGTACAAGATTAAACTGCTGATCATTCATCAGTGCGGCTATTCCGACATTGGACCGTTTTTCATCCATTTCCGGGTAAACTTCTTTAAAATACCCTTCAGCACGGCCAGGAACATAGTTTTCCGGCTCCGGATAAGTTGTAATGACTCCTTCAAAATTACGAAGGACCACTTTATCGGCACTTTGTGATATTACGTAATTTGGCTGCAAGGAGATTTTTCCTCCTCCCCCAGGCGCGTCCACAACAAAAGTTGGAACCGCATATCCCGAAGTATGTCCTCTTAATCCTTCAATGATCTCAAGCCCTTTTGAAACTGGCGCACGGAAATGGCCAATCCCTTCAGATAAATCACATTGATAAATGTAATAAGGCCGGACCCGGATTTTAACAAGGTCATGCATTAGTTTCTTCATAATTGGAACGCTGTCGTTTATGCCCGCCAAAATAACAGATTGGTTGCCAACTGGAACACCTGCATTTGCCAGCATCTCACATGCTCTCTTGGAATCTTCGGTGATTTCAATAGAAGTATTAAAATGTGTATTCAGCCATACCGGATGATACTTCTTCAGGATATTGCATAAATTCTCGGTAATCCGCTGAGGAAATACAACAGGTGCCCTCGTGCCGATTCTGATGATTTCAACATGATCGATTTCCCTTAAATTCTTCAGAATGTATTCAAGGATATTGTCATTGATTAAAAGGCCATCCCCGCCAGATATGAGAACATCTCTAACCTGAGGGGCACTCCTGATATAACTGATCGCTGCATCAAGCTGTTTTTTCGGCACTCCCATGCCAATTTGACCGGAAAATCTCCTCCTTGTACAATAGCGGCAATACATGGAGCATTGATTTGTCACCAGAAATAAGACACGGTCAGGATAACGGTGCGTCAGGCCAGGGACAGGAGAATCTTCATCTTCATGCAAAGGATCTTCAAGGTCATATTTTGTTTTATATATTTCTTTTGAAATTGGTACCGATTGCATTCTGATCGGGCATCGCGGATCATCCGGATTCATTAGGGATGCATAATAAGGTGTAATGTTCAGCGGAATCGTTTTAGTCGAGATCCTTACCCCTTCTTCCTCATCCGGAGTGAGGTTTATGACTTTCTTCAGATCATCAACGGTGCGAATCGTATTTGTCAGCTGCCAAAGCCAATCATTCCATTGTTCATCTGTGACATCCTTCCACAGTTCAATGTCTTTCCAGTAACGATCCGGTTTATATAAAAAGTTCTTCAATTAAATTCCCCCTATATGGATTTCTTTAAAATATACACTGCAAGAATCATGCCAATCCTGAAGCTTTCGTATTATCATATGAAAATACTGCCGGAGAGGCGATAGTTAGCAGCTGAGGGGATATTTTTATTAAACTATTGTCTTTGAAACAAAAAAAAATGCCGATTATTCGGCACTTTCATAATTGCTGCAGGCAAGGCTCCTTTTATTTATTTCAATATTATACTTTGCCAGTTTATATTGCAGCGTTTGACGCGGAACCTCCAATAGCTTTGCGGCTCTTTTAATATTTCCATTGGTCTCTATAAGAGCTTTTTCAATTAATGCTTTCTCCTGTTCTTCCATACTCGCCTTTAATGGCTGAACCTTTAGTGAACCATCCTGTTTATCCTTTTGCAACTGCTGCTTCATTATCACAGGCAAATCCTCAGCCTTAAGGAAATCATCCTCACAGACATTCATCATATATTCAATTGTATGCTTTAATTCCCTGACATTTCCGGGCCAATGATATTGTCTGAAAAAGGCAAGCACATCATCCCCGATTCCGGAAAGGTTTTTGTGTAAAACCTGATTAAATCCCCTAATAAAATAATGTGCAAGAAATTCAATATCTTCTTTTCGATCCCTTAGAGGAAGGAGCCCGAAAGTGAGAACATTTAAGCGGTAAAATAAGTCTGTTCTGATTTGGTTTTTCTCCAGTGCTTCCACTGGATGGATGTTCATGGCTGCAATCACTCTCACATCTACATGAGAGCTCTTCGGGCTACCCACTCTTCTGACAATCCCATCCTCCAGCACTCTAAGCAGTTTTGCCTGAAGCTCAAATGGCATGGCATGAATTTCATCAAGGAAGAGTGTTCCCCCATCCGCTAATTCAAATAGGCCCGGCCTGTCTACAGCTCCTGTATAGCTTCCTTTAGCCGTCCCGAAAAGAATGCTTTCAAGCAAGGGTTCCGGTATAGCTGCACAGTTCTGGGCAATAAATGGCCCGGCAGCTCTTGAGGAAGCATGGTGGAGTCCCTGAACAAAGAGCTCCTTCCCGCATCCGCTTTCGCCAAACACCAGAATGGAGGAATTAGACTTGGCCAGTTTGGCCCCTTCTTTTTTAATTTTTTGCATTTCCTGATTTATAGTGAGAAGGCTATCCAGTGTGTACTGAACATTATCTGCAGCAGTCTTTTTTTTGACAGGCTGTTTTATTTTTTTTCGCAAATCCAGCAGGCTTTCAGAAAGAAGCTTCAACCTGGAATAGTCCTTAGCAATCTCAACAGCTCCCGCTACTTTCCCATCTACAGCAATAGGGAGAGTTGTATTAATGGTTTCTATTTGTGCGCCATGAAGGTTCACATAGGATTGCGTTTGATTATAGATCGGTTTTTTTGTTTTCATTACTTTTAATAAGGTGCTTGTCTCTTTATCCAATGAAGGAAAGACTTTCAGAACAGGTTTTCCGATAACCTCAGAAACCTCCAGACCATCGTGTCTTGCAGCAATTTCATTATAAAAAATGGTATTTCCATTCAAATCTACCACATGAATCCCTTCATCAATGCCCTTTAATATGGCTGCCAGAACTTCTTTTGAAATGCTTTGAATTTCAGTCATCAATATTCCCTCCCATATATATGTATATGACAGGGTGCCGAAAATTTGTCAGGATGGTGCCGAAATACTGGCACTATTTTATGTGTCTCCAATAATCCGCTGCAGCCAAATTCTTTACCCAGACATTCATATTTTCAAGTTTATCGAAAATATAACAATTGTTAAGCAGCCGGCCCCGATAGGAATAGCCCAGCTGATGCAGAACGGCATTCATTCCGAACGACAGCGCTCTGGCAATGGAGTAGGCACAGAATACACCCTGCGATTTTAAATCCTTTTCCAATTTTTCAAGGAGTATTTTCATTAAACCATGTTTACGGTGGGACGGAAGTGTCGCACAATCTGTCAGTTCTGCGTTTTTATAAAAAAGATTGACCTCCGCTGAAGCTGCACTCACAAGGTCATCATTATTCCGGAATGCGTAGTAGATGGTACCTTCCTGGATGGTCTTTTTAATATATGCGGGATCATGGAGAGGTGTTGGATAAATTTGAAATACTTCACGGTAGAGTGCAGCAAGTTTTTCTGCATCTTGCTCCGTTATTTTCAGGAGCTGATATTCGGAAGGAGGCATAATGACATCCGGGTTTCTTTCAATGGCTACTACACTTGTAATGATGCGGTCTTCAGAAATCCAATGTGGATTGATTCTTCTTTCATCTGAGAAATATTTACAGAAAAAGTATTGATTAGAGCCCCGGAAATACCCGTCAATAACAGCTTCGCATTGAAAACCCATTGCAAGAAGATCCGAATAATTTTCCACTCTTCCTCTAAAAATTAATTTCTCACACTGCTGTTCTTTTGCGGTTCTCTCTGCTTCATGAACGGCATCTTCCAATTTCCCTGCATAATCGTCTACTCTTAAGCGTTTATTGAATGGATCAAGGTATAATTCGGCAAGAAAGTTTTCTGTTTTTATTTTTTTTACAGAAGCTGTATTATGCATCGCTTGGACCCCCTTCAATTAAAAAACTGCCCAGCCAAACGGCCAGGCATTTATAGATTTATTAATAAATTCTGGCCAATACTGCCTTTTTTCCGGCCGAATTAGCGGTTTTACCGGCCAATTCGATTAAAATACCGCCCAAACCCAGGCATTTACCGGCCGAAGAATAATTCCTGTCCTTCATCTTAGTCAATCTTAAAGCTGATCAGCTTCATCTCTGTCATTTCTTCAACAGCATATTTTATGCCTTCACGTCCCATTCCGCTCATTTTTACTCCACCATATGGCATATGGTCTACACGGAAGGTTGGGAAATCGTTAACCATCACACCGCCAACATGAAGCTCTTTTGCTGCTTTGAAGGCTTTGTTCACATCATTGGTGAATACACCAGCCTGCAGGCCATAATCTGAATCATTCACAAGTGCCAGCGCCTCTTCAAAGCTGCTGAATGAATTAATATGAACAACAGGTGCAAATGCTTCCTCACATGAAATCTTTTCTGATTGGTCAACGTTCAGCAGGACGGTTGGGTGCAATGTATTATTTTCCGCCTTACCGCCAAGAGCAAGTTCTGCTCCGCTCTTAACGGCACTCTCGATCCAGCTTTGCGCGCGGTCGGTGTCACTCCTGGAGATCATCGCAGATAAATCTGTTTCCTCATTAAGCGGATCGCCGATTTTTAGCTTTTTGGCTTCCTCAACGAAGCGTTCTGCAAATGTCTGGTACAGGGATTCATGCACATAGATGCGCTGAACGGAAATACAAACCTGCCCCTGGAAGGCAAATGCCCCTGCTGCAATTCGCGCGACAATTTTCTCGACGTCTGCATTCTCATCCACTACAACTGCCGAATTGGAACCCAATTCAAGTGTTACTCTCTTTAAGCCTGCATTTTCGCGGATCTGCTTTCCTACTGCAGGGCTCCCTGTAAAAGTAATCATCGATATGCGGTCGTCTGCAACAAGTACATCGCCGACCGTTCCGCCGCTTCCTGTTATTACATTCAGAGCTCCCTCAGGAAGGCCGGCTCTGTGAAAAATATCTGCTATTTTATATGCCGACATTGGCGTTTGGGATGCAGGCTTTAATACAACCGTGTTTCCGGCAGCAATTGCAGGACCCACTTTATGGGCAACCAGGTTCATAGGAAAATTGAATGGAGTGATTGCGCCGATAATTCCAAGCGGCTCCTTTACTGTATAGGCTACCCTGCCTTCGCCTCCAGGAGCAGCATCCATGGGGATTGTCTCTCCATAAAGCTTGCGCGCTTCCTGGGCAGCGAAGGTATATGTCATGATGGTGCGGTCCACTTCTCCTCTTGCAGCCTTTAAAGGTTTAGATGCTTCACGCGCAATGATCATTGCGCACTCTTCTTTTTCTTCCTTCATGATGGCAACAGCATTTTCCAGTATTTCTGCCCTTTTATGGGCAGGCATTTCAGCCATTATTTTTCTGGCCTGATCTGCTGCATCAATCGCTGACTCCACATCGGAAGGAGAAGCCATGGCAACTTCTGCAATAACCTCCCCGCTGTACGGGCTTTTCAATGCTTTGTAGTTCTCAGTTTCCTTGAACCTTCCGCTGATCCATAAATGTTTTTTCATTGATATTCCTCCTTAAGTGCAGCATTCACCTATTACTTCTTCTAGTACGGAAAATCCTTCATTGAGCTGTTCATCGGTTGTAATAAGCGGAGTGAGCAGACGAATGATATTGCCATAGAGGCCTGCGCTCATAACAATGAGACCGCGCTTGTGTGCTTTTGACAGGATCTCCTGAACAATTTCCTTATTCGGTTCCTTTGTATCCTGATCCTTAACAAATTCAACGGCACACATTGCCCCTAAAGACCGAACTTCACCCACTTGCTTATATTTTAAAGGAAGATCTGAAAATTTTTCAGTAAAAAGGCTTCCGATTTCATTTGCCCTTTCTAATAATCCTTCTTCCTCAATTGTTCGAATCACTTCTAATGCGGCTGCACATCCGAGCGGACTGCCACCATAAGTTCCGCCAATTTCACCGATATTCGGTGAATCCATTATGTCAGCCCTTCCAGTTACAGCACTGATCGGCAATCCGGCAGCGATTGATTTTGACATCGTAATTAGATCCGGCACAACATCATAATGCTCCATAGCAAACATTTTGCCTGTCCTGCCAAATCCCGTTTGTACCTCATCAGCGATAAAGAGGATTCCATGATTTTCACAAAGCTGTTTTACACCTTTTACAAAACGTGAAGACGGCATAACGAAACCGCCCTCACCCTGTACAGGCTCCATAATGACAGCAGCAATCTCTTCAGGTGGCACCTCACTGAGAAAAAAAGTTTCGAATCTCTTAATTAAGGCAAGATCATATTCTTTATCCTTCAGACCCTCGCTGCGGTAATAATAAGGATAAGGCCATTTATATGTTTCAGGCGCAAATGGCCCGAATTCATATTTATATGGTTTAACCTTGCTCGTTAAACTCATGGACATATAGGTACGGCCATGAAAACCCCGTTCAAATGATATGATCCCTTTTCGGCCGGTATATTTCCTTGCTATCTTAACGGCATTTTCCACTGCCTCTGCGCCGGTGCTTAAAAAGAATGTTTTTTTGCTGTGTTTTCCGGGTGTAATGCTGTTGAGTTTTTCTGCCAGCTTAATATAGGGCTCATACATCATGACATGGAAGCATGGATGAAGATATTGGTCAATTTGGGCATGCAGGGCTGCTACAACCCTTGGCGGGCAGTGGCCAACATTTAGAGTACCGATTGCCCCGGCAAAATCAAGAAAAGTATTTCCGTCTATATCTGTCAGAAGTGCTCCTGCCCCCTTATCCGCAAATGTCTGCATCGTGTTAAATGGTCCCTTTGGCACATTCTCCTCTTTTTTAGCCAATAATTCCTTTGCTCTCGGTCCGGGTATCTCCGTCCTTATTTTAATTGATCCCATTATTATTTCCCCTCTCACTGATTAGTGCCGCACCATTCCAGTATGGCCAGAGCAATGATTTCAGCAGCTTCAAAGACTTCCTGCAAGGAAATATACTCGTTAACATCATGGGCAGCTTCAGTCACTCCGGGGCCAAAGATAACCACTGGCGTATTCCCAACTTTGGAAAGTATGCCTCCATCCGTGCCCCAGGGTGATGCTTCAACAGCCGGCTGCATGCCTTTTACTTCTTCAAAAGACTTCGATAATACGGTCATTATAGGGTGTTCCTGTTCCAAATCACCTGGCAGCCAGCGTCCGCCGAACCATTCAACTTGAGGAGGGTTCTTTTTTAGCCACTCATCATTTTGTGCTGCATCCCACAGGCACTGTTCCAGCTCTTTTTCTGCAGATTTCATTTCTTCATCTGGCGCCACCCCCATCCTTCCCTCTAAGGTGGCAATATCCGGCACTGAAGATGGCCATTCTCCGCTATTTATTTTTCCGATATTAATAGGGATCGGAATAGGAATCTTGGAATATAGCGGATCCTCAATTCTAAGGTTTCTTAATTTTTCCAGCTCTTGAAGCTTTGTCATCACTATCATGGCTTTTTCGATTGCATTGATCCCTTCATATCTGGTTCCTCCATGGGCAGAACGCCCTTTGACTGTTATCCGAAACCACATTGAACCCTGCTGTTTTGGGAAAAGCTTCATATTTGTCGGTTCAGGAATGATTGCCCCGTCGGCTGAATATCCCCGAAGGACAGCAGCCAAAGTTCCCGCCCCGCCGCTTTCTTCTTCTATGACACTTTGGAATATCACATCCCCTTTCAGCTTGATTCCAACCGTTATGATGGCTTCCATTGCAAGCAGGAGCGAGACAGTTCCCCCTTTCATATCCGTAGATCCCCGGCCAAAAAGTTTTCCATCTTCGATTCTTCCGCTAAATGGATCATGGTCCCAATCGTTTCGGTCTCCCTCTGGAACAACATCAATATGGCCATTCAGTATAAGGGACCTTCCCCCGCCTGTTCCTTTCAAAGTAGCCACCACATTGGGATTACCGGAAAAATCCTTTCTATCTGAACAAAAGGCAGGATGTTTGGTCAATTGCTCCTTGCCAATTTCCCAAATATCAAGTGTTAGTCCAAGTTTGCGGCATTTTTCAATGATGACAGCCTGTGCACTGCTTTCTTTCCCACGTATGCTTCCTTCCTGGACAAGCTGCTGAAGAAGTCTTGTTCCCCTTTGCCTATTATCTTTCAGCCACTGTTTAATCTTTGCATGTGCATTCATATTCTCACTCCTTTTTTGAGACCACAGCCAAACATAGAATAATATCTATCAATTAATCACTCTCACATCCCCAGCAATTGTAAAACCGCAGCCGGTATTCTCCCTTACTGCATGAATCGAATGCGGTGCAAATAATTCAGTCAGTATCAGTCCATGATTCTTTATTTGAAAGACAGCCATCTCCGTAATAATCATGTCTACACAGCGGGCAGATGTAAGCGGCAGACTGCACTCCTTCACAATTTTTGAATTTCCGTTTTTGTCTGTCTGGTTCATAAGGACAATTACTTTTTTGGCTTTTTGGGCAAGCTCCATTGCCCCGCCCATACCAGGAACTTTTTTACCAGGTACAATCCAGTTGGCCAGATCTCCCTTTTCACTCACCTGCAGGGAGCCAAGGATCGTCATATCAACTCTTCCTCTGCGTATCATCCCAAAAGCAATAGTACTGTCACAATACGAAGCACCTTTTACAGCGGAAACGGGAAAACCGCCAGCATTACAGAGATTTGCATCTTCCTTCCCTTTCTCCGGACTTGGCCCCATACCTGTAATGCCATTTTCCGCATGAAACATTACTTTTGTCCCATCTGGCAAATGATTAGGAACAAGCGAAGGGATTCCAATGCCGAGATTTACAATCATCCCGTCCTTTATTTCTTCAGCTGCACGTTTTGCAATGCGATCTCTGATTTCTACTCCCATGCCCATTTCCAATTAACTCCTTTCGAAGGGACAATATAATCCACAAAAACCCCTGGTGTAATAATTTCATCAGGATCGAGGCTGCCAAGAGGGACTATTTCCTCCACTTCTGCAATGGTCATATCTCCTGCCATAGCAACAAGCGGGTTTGTGTTTCTCGCACTTTTGTCATAAATTAAGTTTCCGTAAGGATCAGCTTTCTTTGCAAAGACAATTGATATTTCAGCTGTTAGAGCCGATTCGATGAGATATTTTTTCCCACTCAAATTACATGTTTGCTTATTGCTGGTTACAATGTCATTATCAAGGCCAATATCGGAAAGAATGGCAGGGATGCCGACTCCCCCTGCACGGATCCTTTCCGCCAATATCCCCTGTGGTGAAAATTCCACTTCCATTTTCCCATCTGTCATTAATTGGCCGGCTACGGGATTTGAGCCGATATGGGAAGCAATCATTTTTTTTGCCCTTCCCTGGCTGACCACTTTCCCGATGCCAATATGGGGAAACCCTGAATCATTGCCAATAAGCGTTAAGTCTTTGAATCCATTTTCCAAAATGCCGTCAATAAGGGCAGGAGGGGTGCCAATTCCGCCGAATCCTCCAAACATAATGATCATGCCATCCCGAAAATGCTTCATTGCCTCATCAATTTCAATGATTTTGTTAAAAGTGTTTTCCATATTTATTCAGCCTCTTCCTCAGCAAAGATCAAGTGATTTTCTGTGAAAATCTGTAAAGTACTTTCAAACCTTTTCACCAGATCATCTATTTCCCTTTTGGTAATGGTAAGCGGCGGTGCAATCAGTACAGCATCTCCATCGGTGCCGGTTTTGCCTGCCCCCGCAGGGTAAATAAGCAGTCCCTGCTCCTGAGCTTCCTGTATTAATCTCTGTGTCAGATTAAACCTTCTTGAAAACGGCTCTCTTGACAGCTGCTCTTTTACAAATTCAAGTCCGATCATCAGTCCTTTTCCTCTTACATCACCAATGAAAGAAAATTTGGATTGCAGTTTTGTCAACTTATTTTTCAAATACACACCTTTGCTTTCCACTTCAGGGATGATGTTATTTTTCTCAATATACTCAAGTACTGCGAGAGAAACTGCGCAGGACTGAGGATTGGCACTCAAGGTATGGCCGCTCATAATGCTCTTTGACCCTGCCAATATAGGCTTCATAACTTCATCGCTAACAAGGGCAGCCGCAATCGGTGCATATCCGGCTCCCATTCCTTTACCAAGGGCAACAATATCAGGTTTCACATTCCATTGCTCGCAGGCAAGCATAGTCCCCGTTCTCCCAAAACCAGTCATAACCTCATCAGCAATAAATAAAATGTCATACCGTTCACAAATTTCTTTTATTATCCGGTAGTAATCCTTTGGAGGGGTAATAGCTCCCCCTGCAGCCCCAATGACCGGCTCTGCAATAAATGCAGCAATATTCTCTTGCCCTATCCGTTTAATGATGGTTTCAAGTTCATGTGCACAAAGATAACCGCATTCAGGCGCTTCTAAATTGTAGGGACACCTATAGCAATAGGGCGGATGAATGACAGGAAAATCTTCGAGCAGGGGTATGAAGCGCGCCCTTCTGCCGGTATGACCTGACATGGATAAAGCACCAAGGGTTATGCCATGATAGCTCATCCACCTTGAAAGCACCTTTGTTTTTGTCTGAATGCCTTTTTCCTGCCAGTATTGAATCGCTATTTTCATAGCTGTTTCAGTTGCCTCAGACCCGCTGTTCACAAAAAAGCTCCAATTCAAGTCACCAATCGCTGCCTCTGCTATTTTATGAGCAAGCTTTTCAGCTGCCCCGCTGGTAAA
Organism: Cytobacillus sp.; assembly: GCF_964223445.1. Taxonomy (NCBI): domain Bacteria; kingdom Bacillati; phylum Bacillota; class Bacilli; order Caryophanales; family Bacillaceae; genus Cytobacillus; species Cytobacillus sp. Next base: position 23,316 of record NZ_CAXQGS010000092.1, on the reverse strand, counting down.
TTGCGAACGATACACAAAAGAGACTTTCTTAGCCTGTTCATGCATTGCCTCAATGATTTCCTCAATACCATGGCCAATATTGGCCGTTATCGCACCAGACGATGCATCCAAATATTCCTTTCCGGCAGTATCATATAAGTAAACTCCCTTGCCATAATCAATTATCGGGTAATGCGCATCAAGCATCGGCTTAATTAAATTCGACTGGTTCATCATAGTACTCCCTCCACCTATAATTGCGAAAAATGCCGGCGGCTAATCAGTATCCGCCGGATGGCTTCATGAGCATTCACAGTAAATCTTCAATTCTAACAAGCCAATCATTCTCTATCATTTTTGGCAATATAGTAAATTGTATGAGGTCACTTCAGAAATCTTTCATAAAAGAATTCAGTATTTTAGTCAGCTATTTTTTCCTTGCATAAAAAAACAGCCGCTGGGAAGCGGCTGCACCAAATTTCTTTTTGCTATTTCTGTTCAATCCAAATTTCACTTTCAAAACCTTGTGCTTTTATTGCAGCCCTTCCTCCAATCGGGATAGTGGCATAAGGCTGTACATGGCCAAAATTCACATCAGCTATCACAGGAAGGCCGTGAAGCTCTTTTTTCGAATCAATAATCTTTCTCAGCGCCTCTTCGGTAACATGGGAATTCTTCTGAAACCTCCCAATCAGAATTCCTTTAATGCCTTGAGCATCAGGCAGGTGCAGCAGTGATTGGAGATACCGATCAAAGGTAAGAGCATGTGATTCCTCATCATCTTCAATAAATAAAATTGAATCCTTTAATGATGGCATGAAATCTGTCCCCTGCAGCAAATTAAGTGTGCATAAATTCCCTCCAATTAATCTGCCTTCTGCATTCCCTTCCTGGATTACCGTATACCCATTATTTTTGATGAAATGCCTGTCTTCCTGATCAAGGTACCATGGATCATCACTCCAATGTGGCGATGCGAGGATTTCATAAGGAGCGTCATTGGTTACTGCATTAATAAAAGAATCAAGAGTGTACTCAAACCCATGTTTAACACCGAAGCTTGAAAAATGCGGGCCTGAATAGGTGATCAATCCTGTTTTTTTATAAATGGCGCCCTGCAGTGCTGTGATATCACTAAATCCGCAAAATATTTTCGGATTGTTTTTTATTATCCCGAAGTCTATGTAATTCAAAAGCTGGTTGGCGTTATAGCCGCCAATCACTGTCAGGATTCCCTTTACATTAGGATCAGTAAAAGCATCATGCAAATCTTCAATTCTCTCTTCAATAGAAGTACTGAAAAACTCATCATGAAGTTCTGCATTTTTGCCGTATGTTACTGTGAATCCAAGCTGATTCAGCCGTTCCTGGGCAATTCGCAACTGTTCGCCTTTTATGAGGGCCATGCTTCTTGACGGTGCAATGACCCGGATCTCATCCCCTGGCTTTAAACGCTCTGCAAGCATTCTGTCCTCTCCTTTGCCGCTTTTAGACTTGTTTATTGTTCTACATTCTATCAGATACAGTCTCTTTGAGAAATAACTGTTTTTACATAATGAAAAAAGGCCAGCTTTTCAGCATGGCCTTCTGCTTTTATACTATTGCAGGTTCCCTTCTTGGTGCATTGCTTTTCTTCTCTATAATATCCCTTGCAATCCAAACTCCGCACGCTCCCGCTTGTGCGAGCCCTCTGGTGATGCCTGCACCGTCCCCGCCGACATATAGGCCGCTGATTTCCGTTTCGAATCGGTCATTCAGTCTTGGGCGCGCAGAGTAGAATTTTGCCTCCACGCCATAGAAAAGTGTATGTTCTGATGCAAGTCCAGGAGATACATGGTTTAAAGCCTCAGTCATTTCAATCAGGCTTTTCATTGTATTATATGGAAGCACAAGTCCTAAGTCGCCAGGTACCGCTTCTTTTAAGGTTGGCTCCAGAAATCCTTCCTTAATCCTCTTCTCAGTAGATCTTCTTCCTTTTAATATATCTCCATACTTTTGAACAATGATTCCGCCGTTTGAAAGGCTGTTGGCAAGCCTTGAAATTTCGTGTGCATATTCATTTGGCTTATCAAACGGTTCTGAGAATGTATGGGATACAAGGAGCGCAAAGTTTGTATTAGGGCTTCCCAGTTTAGGGTCTTTATAAGCATGGCCATTCGCAAGCATGATTCCGGAGTGGTTTTCCACTACGACGTGCCCAGATGGATTGCTGCAGAATGTCCGCACTCTTGTACCTACAGATGTATTAAATGTGAATTTTCCTTCGTAAAGATGTTTATTGATCTCTTCCATGACAATATTGGAAGTTTCAACCCGGACGCCAATATCGACCTGATTATTGATCATCTTTAATCGGCGGGACTTCAGGAGGTTTGCCAGCCAAACAGATCCATCTCTCCCGGGTGCTACAACCACCTTATCAGCATGAACCTCATTTCCGGACTTCAGCATGACACCCTTAATGCGATGCCCATCAGGCGTTTTTTCGGTTATGAGGTCTTCAACCTCAGTCTTATAGGACATATCAATTTTTTCACGCAAATATTCATAAATGCTTTTTAGTATTTCAAGGTTCTGCTCAGTACCTAAATGCCTAACCTGTGCACGAAGAAGTTTTAGTCCCGCTGCATAACCGCGGCGCTCAATATCTCTCACTTCATCAGTCATTGGATCTGTGATGCTTTCAGTTGCACCGTGTTTCAAATTAATTTCATCTACATATTTTATCAATTCAACAACCTGTGAATCAGGAAGATAATCTGTCATCCATCCGCCGAATTCACTTGTAATATTGAATTTTCCATCTGAATAAGCACCTGCTCCGCCAAAACCATTAGTGATTGAACATGCCGGCAGACAGCCTGCATACTCTTTTCTTCCCGCGGCAGGCGGGCATTTCTCAATCTTTTTCTGTAAAATCGGACAATTTCTCCGATAAATATCATGACCTTTATCAATTAATAAAATATTTGCTTCAGGCATTTTTAATGTTAATTCATAACAAGTAAATATTCCAGCCGGTCCAGCACCGACTACAATAACATCATAATTTGCATTCATCGTCCTTTTCCTCCAGACGCATTATTCGGTAATTTCATTAACCCTAGGTAACTATATCAAACACTGAAGAAACGGTCAATCTTTTTACGAACTATTTAATTAAATCAATATTTATTGTTCGGTTTTGAAATAATTTATGTAAAATTCCGTGAATATAGCAGCACCTGCAAGCTCCTCAACAAAAAGAAGGCTGCTCATAAAGAGCAGCCTCCACAAGACTTATTTAATGTTACCAATTTCCACAGCAGCATGCTCCGATAATAATCAATAGAATGAACAATACGACGATCAATGCAAAACCGCCATATCCACATCCTCCATATTGAGCACCTGCTACAGGATAGCCATATCCTGGATAGCATTGGTCATAGCCAGCACCAGCAACTGCACCTTTATACATTAATAATCACTCCTCAACAAGATTTCTTGGGCATTTTCAATATTAATGTATGTGCGCAGAACTTGACCCGCATGTGCATTTGCCCATTTTTATAAAAAAACGGTGAACTGCATTTTAAACCTTCCCCCATAGCCATTATTAGGGTACGATAACATTAAGAGATTCAGAAGAGAAGCGGGGGATTCAAACCAATGAAGAAAAGGAAGATCGGCATATACTTTTTTATCATCACTTTTATATATGGTTTGTATCATTTGTTTGATAGTTTTTCTAAAGCCGAAGGGGCAAATCCAAGTAACGTATATCAAAAGTTATCGTCAAAAGAGAATATCAATTACCTCATTATTGGGGACAGCATAGGCAGGGGGTCGGGTGCGACCTCCAAATCATCTGCATGGTTTACAAGGCTTGAGCGGCATATGCATAGTGAATTTGGGATTAAAGCCAAAAGGCATTCCATAGTCCAAAGCGGTGCCACTGCCTTTGAAGGTTTATATAAGCTTCAGCAATCCGAACATTTAGGAAAAATTGACTTAACTTTTATCGTGTTTGGGGAGAATGACCGCAAATATATGGATGAAAAGCAATTTTCATATTTCTACGAAGGACTTATCCGGAAAACCAAACAGCTCTACCCTGACACCGAGATCATAACCATTACAGAAAATCCGCTTGATAATGAGGCATTTGTTCAGGCAATTTCAGTTATCTCTAATCACTATGGTGCAAAAAATGTGGATATGAGAAAACCATTCGGACAATCCGGAATGCCTGCAGAGGAACTGACTAAGGATATGGTCCATCCAAATGATGAGGGCTATAAAATATATGCAAATACACTAATCAGGAAAATAAGAGAATTAGCAGGCAGTCATGCAGAGATTGCTGAACTTTCTGCCCCCATTCATGAAAATGCGGATATCGAAATTGCATCCATCCCTCATGTTACCGATATATCGGGTTCATTTATTCACAAAGACGGCATTTGGGAGAGCAGCAAGGCGGGTGACAGTCTTGAATATCAATTTAGCGGCCCTTTTCTTGGAGTCAATATGATTCGAAGCGAAAAAGGCGGGAAGATGGATGTTTTTATAGATGATATTTATATTACATCTTTATCCGCCTGGTGGCCTCTGACTAAAGAAAGATATCAATATATTGTCAGCGGCCTCGAAAACGGACCGCATCATGTGAAATTTATTGTGACTAAAGAAAAATCAGTGAATAACAGTACTGACGATGCAATTATTCAAATATCCTCCATACTTACAAAATCAGAATAGCAAAGTTTTTTCGTTCGAAAGAGGAGAGCAATTCATGAAGAGTTTATTCAAGAATTTTATTAATGGGATTCTAACGATTGTGCCCATTATTTTAGCAATATTTGTTGTGGTCAAAACCTTTTTGTTTCTTGATGGCATTACAGGGAATCTCTTAAAGCCTTATTTAAAAGATGATTATATCCCGGGAATAGGATTGCTCGCTACACTTATCCTTATTACCTTATTAGGATGGCTTTCAACAAAGTTCATTACCGGATCCATTATTAAGCTTGCAGATCGCCTGCTGGAGAGAATTCCTCTGGTTAAAACGATTTACACTGTCATTAAAGATACTGTTCATTCCTTTCTTGGTGAAAAGAAATCATTCTCAAAAGTAGCATTGATTACAATCCCAGGAACTGAAATGAAGAGCCTTGGGTTTATTACTTCGGAAGGACTGGAAGATTTTTATGACCCGCTGAGGGAATATGCAGCTGTCTATGTACCCCAAACCTTTCAGGTTGCAGGCTTCACGTTTCTAATACCTAAAGAGCAAATAGAAATCATAGATGTTAAGCCCGAAAATGCAATGAAATTTATTCTATCTGGGGGAATGACCTCGAAGGGAACACCAAACAAGGAACGAAGTTTATAAAAAATCATGTATAAAGCCGCCCAATCATTGGGGCGGCTTTTTCTGATTATTTCGCAGTAACTGTCATTACTGTAGATGTACCTCGCGTTACGGCTCCAGCTGCATTCTTCTCAAGAGAAGCGACCTGGTCGCCATTAGTGATAATGATCGGAGTGACAGTGCTTTTTGCTTTTTCCTTAACTAGGGCTAAATCAAACGTTACAAGCTTATCACCTTCGCTGACATTTGATCCCTCAGATATATGGGTCTCGAATCCTTCCCCTTTCATCGAAACCGTTTCAAGGCCAATATGAATTAAAATCTCGGCACCATTCTCAGCACGAATCCCAATTGCATGCTTGGTAGGGAACACTTGAACCACTTCTCCATTCACCGGGGAAACAACTACCCCTTCTGCAGGTTCGATTGCAATACCGTCCCCCATCATTCTTTCTGCAAAAACAGGATCAGGCACTTCTTCCAGATTAACTGCTGTACCTGTCAAAGCAGCCTTAACCTCTATTGCTTTAACTGCTTCCTTTTTGCCAAATAATTTCTTAAACATAAAAACACCTTCCATTTCTTAGTTTGCATCATTAAATAAACGCAGAAACTCTTTATAGCCTTCTTCCTCCAGCTTTTCCTTAGGAATAAACCTAAGTGCAGCAGAATTAATGCAATAACGGAGGCCCTCAGGTCCCGGCCCATCATCAAATACATGACCAAGATGGGAATCTGCTGATTTGCTTCTCACTTCTGTTCTGACCATATAGTGGCTGCGGTCTTCTTTTTCCACAATTTCCTCATCCTGTATGGGCTTTGTAAAGCTTGGCCAGCCACATCCTGCGTCATACTTGTCTTTTGAGCTGAAAAGAGGCTTGCCGGAAACGATATCGACATAGATTCCGTCTTTAAATTCATTCCAATATTCGTTGCGGAATGGCGGCTCTGTGCCATTATTCTGAGTTACTTCATATTGCATTGGATCAAGTTTCTGCTTCAAATCTTCTCTATTTTTTTCCATTATTCTTCACCCCAATGCTTATTAATAAATGCCTTTCTTCCTGAGCCGGTTTGATAGGAATTGTATCTTTCCGGATTTTTCTTGTAATAATGCTGATGATAGTCTTCTGCAGGATAAAATTCTGAAGCAGGCAGAATCCTGGTAACAATCGGTTTCGTAAATGGTCCGGTTTCTTCAAGCTTTTGTTTGGATTCTGCTGCCGTTTGCTTTTGTTTTTCATTGTGATAAAAAATCGCAGTCTGGTATGATTGGCCGCGATCATAAAACTGCCCGCCTGCATCTGTTGGGTCAATCTGCTGCCAATATAGTTCAAGAAGCTTTTCATATGGGAAAACCTCAGGATCAAATGTAATTTGAACCGCTTCGTAGTGACCAGTCGTTTCTGAACAGACTTGCTGATAAGTTGGACTTTTTACATTCCCTCCGGTATATCCAGATACTACTTCTTCAATTCCAGGCTGTTCATCAAAAGGCTTTACCATACACCAAAAGCAGCCTCCTGCAAACGTTGCCTTTTCAAATTCTTTCTTTGTCATGTACTCCACCTCTTTCCGGCACTTTTCTATCTTTTACTTTTCCCTTAGAAAAATGATTTAAAGCTATATACATAAGATTAATGAAAAGATTCTATATATGCAAAAGAAACCTCTTTAGTGAAGAGGTTTCTGAATTTTTACATTCTTTTCTTCTTTGCTCCAGCGCTCACTTTTTTCCAGCGTTTGCGCTCTTCAGATTGAGCTCTCTTATCTTGCTTTCTGTCCAGATAAGCGAGTTCCTTCAGAAGCTTTTTATAGCTATTAAGACGTGCCCTTGATATGCTTCCGTCCTCTATTAACCTATGCACAGCGCAGCCTGGTTCATTTTCATGTGTACAGTCCCTGAATCTGCAGTTTTCAGCGGCTTGCTCAATATCCGTGAAGCTTTCAGAAAGCCCACTTTCACTTTCCCATAGCTGAAGCTCTCTCATTCCTGGAGTATCAATTAATATGGCGCCGTCAGGAAGAAGGATGAGCTCCCGATGAGTAGTTGTATGCTTTCCTTTATCATCACTAATTCTAATATCCTGGACTTTTTGCTTATCCGCGCCTAGAAGATAATTTGTAAGAGTGGATTTTCCCACTCCTGAAGAGCCGAGTAAGGCGATTGTTTTTCCTGGCTCTAAAAACGGCTTAAGCTGATCTATTCCCATCTCTTCAATGACACTGGTTGAAATAACAGGTACACCCATGGCAACACTGCCCACCTCACCGAGCTTATCGTCCAGATTTTCACAAAGATCAGCCTTGGTAAGAACAATGACAGGAGCTGCCCCGCTTTCCCATGATAAAAGCAAATAACGTTCCAATCTCCTTAAGTTAAGATCCTCGTTAAGAGAATTAACCAGGAAAATAGTGTCTACATTAGCTGCTACAATTTGCTCTTCAGTGTTCAACCCTGCTGCTTTCCGTGAAAATTTGCTTTTTCTTGGAAGGACAGCATGAATCGTACCACGCTGCTCGCCCTCCCTTTCTTTGATGACAACCCAGTCACCGACAGCAGGATAATCTTCTCTGGATGATGCATCGAAAGAAAACTTCCCTGATACTTCACAAAGCATTTCACCGTTATCTGTCCAAACGCGATACATTCTTTTATGCTCTAACGCAACACGGCCAATTTGATATCCTTTTTCTTCATACGCTGAAAATGCCTCTTTAAAAAAGTTATTAAATCCAAATTTATTAATTGTCAATGTTGTTCCTCCATGCTTATAGAAAATTATTTTACATACAAAAAAACCATAAGCCATCAGCCCATGGTTTTATAATGCAAAGTTCAATAAGCAGTTGAAAACTAACTGGTCCGCTCGATTAAACGATCACCATCTGGGCTGTGCCTGAATTATTTAAAATGAACGTATTTGCATAAAGTTCTCTTTTCATAGCACATCACCCGCTTTCGTTTATTTGGTTATATTATATGGAATATTGCACCAGAAGTAAAGCCCCTTTTATTTTCTTTACTTCAATTTCCACATGTGGCATTCACCAGGCAATAGCATATGTTTTTGAAGCAATTCTGATTTCAGACTAATGCGTTCAAATCTCGTTAACAGAAAAGGGAATCCTTTACAAAAGGATTCCCTTTTCTCATTGAACGGGCACAAGAAGAGTAAAACGAATATCGTCCTGCTTTAAATTAAATTCATCCACTTTTACTTTCACATCACTTTTCAGCTTCATTTCCTGCAGCGACACATAAATTCGTTCTTGCTGCGGCTGGATTGTAACCCCTTCTGGAAGCTTGTAGCGGTCTTTTACCAGCTTTAGGACATGTGATACAGGGAGATTCAGCTGTCCTACAGATATGGATTTTTGCTGAAGGACTACATCCCCATTCTCCAAGGCTTCTGGTTCAAATGATAATTTCATTTGCAGATCCTGGCTGAAGAAAGGGATCGTGCCATATAAATCAACTTCATCATTCAGGAGAACTTTATAATCTATTGCCCCTGTCAGTCCTTCTTTTTCAAGATAGTGGTTAATTACTCTATTCAAGTCTTCTTTATTGGCTTTTATGTTAAAAGGAACATAATTATCACTATTTTCGGTGATCACTGTATAGTCTTCATCATCTGCCGGCATGCTGATAAAAATAAACAGCACAATTAAGATGAATGCATTAATGACCAGCAGCGCAAAAAACAGCTTTTTCCATTTGCTATCTTTCAATCATCTTCTCTCCATTTCCTTCTGCTTTGCTTTTATATGGAATTTCTTTCAGAACTTCTTCTGTGAGGATCTGATGAACTCGGCCAGCTATTAATTCATAGCCTTTGTCATTTGGATGAAAATAGTCTGTATATAAAAGATTATCATCGGTATTTTCAAATATATCATCTATTTCAACAAAATACGTTCCCGGATAATTTTTTAATATAGACTGGCTTGTGCCATTCCAATCTTCAAGAATATGATTTATTTCGGTTATTTCGGAAAACCATTTTAAGAATGGATTATATAATCCTATTAAAACGATTTTACTATTAGGGTTTACCTCTTTAATCGCATCTAAAACCTCAATCAGATTTTGCTCATAGTTTTTCTTTTCTTTAGTAAAAGCCCTCAGCTTTAGGTTTGAAAAATTCTCACGGACAACTTTCATAACATCATTTCCGCCAATGGTTATGATAATCGCGTCTGCTCTCTTCACAACATCTTTCACTTCTTCAGTCCCTAATTTTTTCAATAATTGATCGGAACGATTGCCTCTTACTCCAAAATTATAAAAAACAGCGTCTCGAACACTTTTGTCTTTTTCCAGTGACATTTCAAGATATGGCACGTAACCTCCACGCTCAGTACTGTCTCCAACCCCCTGGGTTAAAGAGTCCCCTACTGCAGCAACAGTAAGATTTCTTGGGAAAAAGTCGAGGGGAATTTCCTCTTTAAGTGCGAGTTTAGATTCTTTTTCAGAATGAATGATTTCGCTGTTGTTTGATGAACTGCAGGAGGCGAGAAGCAGCATGATCAAAAAGATGAAGGTGAAATTTTTTATCATACTATCACCTGCCTAAATAAGTCATTCATATTATAACATGTACTATACTATTAAAATAATTAGCTTTTACCCGGTAGGCTCCCAGGCTTATCCGAAAAGAAAAATAGACCTTTTCCAAGGTCTATTGCAAAGCTTTAATATCATTCATTATTTCCTCTAATGGAATTTCATTAAGACCAGTATAGTATTTCATTACATTTCCGTTTTGATCAACAAGGTAAAAATCAGTTCCATGGATCACCTGGTCGCCTGTTTGAGGCTTTTTCACAATGGTTTTAAAGTAGTCCATAGCATACTTCTCAATTTCCTCCTGGGCATAGCCGGTCAGAAAATGCCAATTGCTGAAATCTGCATTGTATGTTGATGCAAATTCCTTTAATACCTCAGGTGTATCAACCTTGGGGTCAACACTGAAAGATACAAATTCGATATTTTCAATGCCTTCCTTCTCGGCCAAATCCTGAAGCTTTTTCATATTAGCTGTCATTGGCATACATACATCTTCACAGTTTGTAAAAATAAAGTCTGCAACCCATACCTTGCCTTCAAGATCCTTTAAGCCAAATTCCTTATTGTCCTGGTTTGTATACTTAAAATCTGCAAGTTCCCAGTTTAGTGCATCCTTTATGCCACTCTGTCCGCATGCTGAAAGGACTATTAGCAAAAAAGCTGAAACGATACTAGCAAAAACCCTTTTACTCATACATTCACCTGCTTTAATTAGTTACGATGCTAATTTTAGCAAATATTCATGAAAGAAGAAAGAAGTACTTGTGACAAACTTGTGAATAGAAGCTTTTGCCCTTTTTTTAATAATTCCGGGCTAAGATGGAAACATTCGCAAAAACACTCGTCCATTCAGGGTGTTTTCGTTTTATGATTGGTCATTATCTCATAAAATGTCCTGATAAAATTTGAATAATTAAATTGCACAGCAATCCGATGAATCCGATATTTCATCTTATCTTCAGAAGGTACATGCCTAAAATCTCCAATACTTTGTCCGAATGCATCCCCTTTGTTGACAATTATTTTTACAGGGACATCCATATATTGAATTTCAGCTCGTTCAAGAATTGCCCAAAAGGTTAACAAATCGTGGAGGGGACTCCCGCTTATGCCAGGGTAAGTTTCTTTATAAAAATTAAAATAGTAATCAACCATAGGCTTAAGAAGCAAGCCAACTTTATTTTGCACAGACTGATAATAGGCATCAAGGGCGTCGACAATAGCTGGTGTAATGATTGCAGACATCGTTACATCCAAAGGAAGAATATGAATTTTTTTCGGTGCATTTGTAAACACGACATTGGCCGCATACGGATCCCCATAAAAATTTGCCTCAGCCACTGGAGTCACATTGCCAGGAACATTGAATGCCCCTCCCATTATATAAAAGTCACTGACTTTACTCATGAGTCCAGGGTAAAGGATGAATGCCGCAGCCAGTGAGGAAAGTCTGCCTACATTTATTATAACCATATCATTTTCATACTTCTGGATCAGGCCTTTGAAATCATCGAAATTTTCAAATATATTATTGGAATTCTCAAGATTCGGCATAATCGGGCCGAGTCCCTCTATACCGTGGACGTCCGGATAATACACCGGAACTTCCCCTGTTAACGGCAAAACAGCTCCGCTGAATACAGGAATTTCCTTGTGTCCAGTTATTTCTTGCAGGTAGGCAGCGTTTCGGATGGCATCTTCCCTTGATACATTTCCATAATCTGCAACAATCCCAACGATATTGATTTCTTCTGAGAAAAAGGCAAAGATCACCGCAACAAAATCATCTATACCAAAGTCACTGAATAATAGGACATTTTTTTTCTTCAACCCTACACCCCCATAATTCATTTTATTCGGGGGATAAACAAGAATGGCAAATATTTTCAATTATAGAATGAAAGTTAATAAAATTAATCCGTAGCCAGCGGAATGAATATCCGGAAAACCGTTCCTTTTCCTTTTTCACTGTTAACCTCAATACGTCCCTTCATCCGGTCGACTATTTGGTAGCACACCAGGAGGCCCATCCCAGTTCCCTTTTCTTTCAAAGAATAAAAAGCGGTCCCCAATCTGTCCATTTCTTCCTTTGTCATACCTACTCCTGTATCAGAAATTTCAAAAACACTATATTTACCTTCTCTGGATACAGACAGCGACAAACGGCCGCCATTTTTCATGGCTTCAATGCCGTTTTTGTATATATTGATCAAAACCTGCTTTAACTCACTTGCATTCCCTAGTATCCATATCCCTTCAGAGATCTCCGAAACAACAGATATATTTTTTGACATCATGGCATATGAGTTCATTAAATCAATTACACTTGCAGCAAGGTCTCCGGCATTGAAAGACTCTACTTGTTCTAAATCAGGTTTGGCAAGTGATAAATAATCGTTTATGATTGTTTCCGCTCTTTCCATCTCATCAATCATAAGCTTTATGTACATTTTTTCTTCTTCAGTCATTTCTTCCTTAGCCAGAAAAATCTGGAGAAATCCTTTTACCACTGTCATTGGGTTCCTGATCTCATGTGCGACCGAAGCCGCAAGCTGGCCAATTGCGTTCATCTTTTCAGCTCTTTGCAGCTCCTTAAGAATCTTTGTCCTTTCCATGATATGCTCCATTTCCCCTATTGCTTCTTCAAAGCGATGTGAAGTGGAAATATTCCTTTGTACTGCCCCAAATTGTTCGGAAGTCGCGGACAGCCTTTCAAAAAGGATAGCCAGCCGGGTTGTCATAAAGTTAAATCTCTCAGAAAGAATACCTAAATCTGCTTGATTAGAAGGCTTTAACTTTACGTTAAAGTTACCGCTGCTGACTTCCTTAAAACCAGAAATAATATCATTAATTGGCTCTAATACTTTTTTAAGACCCTTTTTCAAAACAAAATATACTAAAAAGATAATGATTAAAAACAAGCCAGATAAATAAAGGGCTAAATCTCTTTGAATCGATTTCAGCACAGCTGCATCAATATCTATGCATAATATGGCAATAATATTTCCCTTGGAGTCCTCTATAGGTGCAAAGGCAGAAATCCAGGTGCCAAACTGATCCTGATAAACCTCACTGGATACAGTTTTTTTTTTCTGCACAGCTTTCGTGAAACCATTTATAAAATCGTCACTTGCTGAATAAAGCGAAAAAGATTCCAGGCCCATTTCTTTAAAACTTTTGGAAGTTACCAATAATTTTATCGAGTTATCATCAATTTTTTCCGGCATCAGCAGTGATGCATTTGAATAGGCTGACTTTTCATTCACTAATGAAATAAGATGATGCAGCTTTTTATATGCAGGATGTAACGGATCCTGATTTTCCTTAACTTTTTCAACATCTTCGTACGGTATAACAGAACTCCAAAGAGATGCCATGTCTGTCACTCTATCTGTAAGCTGCTTCTCCAGCTGCCGGTTTTCAACCAAAAAACTGACACCTGCTGTAAAAACCGTGACAAAAAAAGAAATGAGGAAGGAGAATAACAGCACTTTTCTGAACAAAGGCAGATTTTTTATTTGATCCTTCATATAGCAGTCACCGATTCCTTTTATTCTAAGTAGCTATCTAACCTCTTTCGGCAAAATTCTGCTGAAATCCTTTAAAAACGCCAAAGTTTTAAAAAGCAGGCATAGAGTTATCCGCAAAAAAAACGCATAGCCTGATTAGCCATGCGCTAGTTTTATTAATCTTCCAGATGATACATAAATCCAATAGCTCCTGGTCCCGTATGCGTACTGATAATTGGAGTTGTTTCTTCAATTTCAATCTCTGCAGCAGCATCCAGCTCTTCAATCATTTTCTTCAGTTTTGAAGCTAACTCAATGCCTTCTGCATGGACAAGGCCTACACCTTTTATTGTTTTCCCTTTGATATCCTCTGCAAATTGCTTGGCCAAATATTTGGCAACCTGGGTATGGCTTCTTACTTTGGCGACAGGTGTGTATACACCGCCTTCAAGCGAGGCAATTGGTTTTATATTCAGCAAGGACCCGATCATGGCCTTGCCTTTGCCGATTCTTCCGCCTTTTACGAGATTTTCCAATGTATCCACTACTACAAACAATTTAGTATTACCGCGAATGGTTTCCAGCCGGCTGACAATTTCCTGTATACTTTTCCCTTCGCTGGCCATTTTTGCAGCCTCTAAAACCTGAAAAGCCAGTGCTTTGGAAATATATCTGGAATCTATCACTGTAACATTTGCATGTGACATAGCAGCCGCACTTTCTGCTGACTGAACAGTACCGCTCATTCCGCCAGTCATATGAATAGAAAGAATTTCATAGCCCTGGTCACCAAACCTGTCATACACCTCAGCGAATACTCCCGCAGGAGGCTGTGAGCTTTTAGGCAACTCTTTCGCTTCTTTCATTTTTCTCATGAATTCAGATGGAGTAATATCAACCCGGTCCAAGTATGTATTTCCTTCAATGTGAATAGATAGCGGGACGACTTCAATATCGAATTTTTCAATCAATTCGCTGGATAGATCAGCTGTAGAATCTGTAACAATTTTTATTTTAGCCATTATGCTTTCACTTCCCCTGCATTAACAATTAGTTCATATTATACATTCAAGCAAAATACAAATAAAGCAATAAATACAAAGCTTGTATTTCTCCTTCTCAAGCAGCAAAAAAAAACCGGCTGGCTGCCGGCATCAATGTTGTTAAGCGTTATTTTTTAATTCTGGAGTCTTAAAAATCTCTTCATAAACAGGCCACTTTAAAACTCGCTTTAGATATTCTCTAAAAGAATGGTTCTTAAGTGTTTTTTCATTGGCGTTAGTGGCCGCAATAAAAGTTTTCAAACGGACTTGGATCATAAAATAATAAGGGTTATCTTTTGCCAATACAGGAATTTCAATAATTTTTACCTTCTGTCCAACAGCATTTTTGAACTCTAGGCTTTTAAATAGCAAAATATCAATCCTCTTTTTCACCCGTTTGTTTATATTATACCCCAAATACGGCTCGAAATGTGTCTGATTATGCTATCTGAATAATTTTTTTATGAAGAAGCCTCATCTGAATTCTCTGCCTTTTTAAGCTTTCTTTTGTAGACAATTTTTGATAAGTTGATGCTTATTTCATAAAGCAGAAGCAACGGAATAGTGACAAGAATATCAGACATGAAGTCAGGAGGTGATATAACAACCGAAATCACGACAAGGACAAAATAAGCATACTTCCTGATCTTTGTAAGCACATAAGGATTAATGATTCCTAGTGAAGTCAGGAACATAATGACTACAGGGAGTTCAAACAAAACTCCAAAAGGCAAAGTCATATTAAGCACAAAGCGGAAATATTTATCCGCAGTGAAATTAGCCTCAAACATTTCTCCACCCAATTCAACAAGAAAACTTAATACGGTGGGGAAAATGACAAAATAGCCGAAGCAAAGGCCAATAATGAACAAAATAAAAAGTGCCGGCACATAAGAAAGAGAAATCTTCCGCTCAGCTGCTGTCAGAGCAGGCTTGACAAACAGCCAAATCTGCAAAGCAAGAACGGGAATTGTCCCTGCAACGGCAATAACCGTAGCAAGCATAAAGTAAACCCAGATAATATCACTTGGGCCCAGGACAATCAATTTGACATCCAGGTCTCTTACCAGCCATTTATAAATATCCTCCACAAAAACAAAACCTGCAATAAAAAACAGGATAAATGCTGATGCCGTTATAATGAGTCTTTTTCTTAATTCATCCAGATGTTCGACTAAATTTAACTCTTTTTCTTCCATACAATTCTCCTGCTAATTTTATAAAAAGCCAGGCTTTGGACCAGCCTGCTGTATCTTAAACCAAAACAAAAAGGCGCAAGAAGTATATCCTTACACCTTATTTAACCGTTTTTTTCTTAGAATCCTGTTCAAGTTCTTCCATTACGTCACTCGTTAGGTCACGGGTGGATTTTTTGAATTCTCTAAGTGTTTCACCAAAAGCACGGCCAATTTCCGGCAGCTTTTTTGGTCCGAATATGATTAACGCCAAAACAAGGATTAAAATTAATCCCGGAACACCAATATTTGAAAGCATATTCACATCTCCTTTAAAGTACTTCCCTTATGAATCTAATACGATTATAGTACTTTTCAAAGGAAATGTCACAGATATCATAAAAATTCATATATCAGTCACAAATCATAGTAAATAAAAATGAATCTGCAAAGTCATCGGGGTACTTATACCAGCAGATGAAAAAGGTTACTGTCTTTGTTTATCTCTTTGTATGAGAATCCCTTTTTATTCATTCTCATAATGAGGTCACTATAATCCTCTTTATTCTTTAACTCAATTCCAACAAGGGCTGGACCATTTTCTTTATTATTTTTCTTCGTGTACTCAAACCGTGTAATATCATCTGTTGGGCCAAGAACCTCGTCAAGAAACTCTCTTAATGCTCCCGCACGCTGAGGAAAATTCACAATAAAGTGGTAAAGCAGGCCTTCGTAAAGCAAGGACCTCTCTTTAATCTCCTGCATTCGTCCAATATCATTATTGCCTCCGCTGATCACACATACGACATTTTTCCCTTTAATCTGCTCCCTGCACATATCAAGTGCGGCTATTGGCAGCGCACCGGCAGGCTCAGCCACAATCGCATGCTCATTATATAATTCAAGGATCGTCGTACACACTTTCCCTTCAGGAACCATAAAAATATCATCAACCAGCTCATTGCAGATCTCATAGGTTTTTTCACCGACACATTTTACTGCCGCTCCATCTACAAACTTATCAATTTCATCGAGAGGTGCTACTGTTTGAACCCTGATTGATTCACTCATCGACGGTGCTCCTGCCGGTTCTACTCCAATCATCTGCGTTTCCGGTGATATACTTTTTATGTAAGTGCTCAGTCCTGCCATTAATCCGCCTCCGCCAATACTCGCAAAAACAAAATCTGCAGGCTCCTCACAGTCGTTAAGGATTTCCACCGCTACCGTCCCCTGTCCTGCAATCACCATTTCATCATCAAACGGGTGAATAAATGCCCTGCTTTCCGCCTCTGCACATTTAAGAGCTTCGTAATAGGAGTCATCAAAAGTATCTCCTACGAGAATGATTTCCACTGAATCCCTTCCAAACAGCTCCACTTGACTTACTTTTTGCCTCGGTGTGGTTGCCGGCATAAAAATTTTCCCCTGGACTCCAAGATGCCTGCAAGCATAGGCGACTCCCTGTGCATGGTTCCCCGCACTTGCACAGACTACACCATTTTCCAGTTCCACTGCAGTTAAAGACTTAACTTTATAGTAGGCACCTCTTAACTTAAATGAGCGGACATGCTGAAGATCTTCTCTTTTTAGATAAACATTGCACCCATACTTTTCTGATAGACGTTCATTTTTCTGTAAAGGTGTATGGGCAACAATATCCTTTAGCTGCTGGTATGCAATCAAAATATCTTCCAACTGCACCCATTTTTTTGTCATTACCTTCTGTTCCATTTTGCCACCCTCTTCTTTACAAGTTATTAATTTGTACATTATACCATGACAAATCATGTTTTCAATCGGGTTTTTTTAAAATTTACATTTTTCGAATTATTTTAAGGGTAGAAATCGCTGAAGCTGACATATAATAAGCAAAAGTTAATTTATATCTCAAAGGGGTGCGGGAATGGAGTTTTCTTTATGCAGTCTGGATAGTGCTTTGCCTGTGGAAGTAACATTGGATGAGGATAACGGCCGATATATGATTCGGAAAAGCGATACGAGCGGGGAGTACTTCAACAGTGCTGATGAATTAATACAGTGGGTGAAAACCAACTTTACAGCAGAAGAGTTTTGCGATCCCAAAGAATACCATGGAATGATTCAGAAGCTGACAGATTATTTA
Organism: Cytobacillus sp.; assembly: GCF_964223445.1. Taxonomy (NCBI): domain Bacteria; kingdom Bacillati; phylum Bacillota; class Bacilli; order Caryophanales; family Bacillaceae; genus Cytobacillus; species Cytobacillus sp. Next base: position 5,556 of record NZ_CAXQGS010000092.1, on the reverse strand, counting down.
GTGAATCCCAATTTCTAAATTAATTAACCGCTAAAAAAAGGCCCCTGACTGAAAGGGGCCTTCTTTTTATGATGCGATCTTCTTGCCTTTAAGGCTGCTGCAGATTATTTCTCTCACTTCCCGGGCAAGAAACTTTGCATCCAAATCTTTAACAATCTTAGAGTTCACTGGCTTACACACCCGGATTTCTATTTTAGCAGGCTTTATAAGTCTCCCATTCTTTTCAAAGACATCGGCTGTTCCTTTAATAGAAATTGGCACAATCGGAACACCCGCATCCTGTGCAAGCCGGAATCCTCCCACTTTAAAAGGCGCTACCTGCCCGCCCTTGCTTCTGGTTCCTTCCGGGAAAATCAGGAGAGAGTGCCCCTGCCTTAAAAGTAATGCAGCATCCTTTAAAGAATTGATAGCCTTGCTGCGATTGCTGCGATCAATAAAAACACAGTTCATGACTTCCATCCATGAAGAGATGATGGGTGCTTTCTTAACTTCAACTTTTGAAATAAAACCAAAAGGTTTATCAATGGATGCAAGAAGGACTGGAATATCAAAATCTCCTTCATGGTTGCAAACAATGACAACAGGTCCTTCGGGAATCAATTCCTGCCCCTTAATTTTCAATTGAGAGCCTGAGATTTTCATTATTGTTCTGGCCCACTTCTGAGGCACATTATGGATAATGCGGTCGCGTTCCTCAACAGGGAGCGCAGGATTCATTTTCCTCATGCGGGTTAGTGCAGGCAGGCTATAAACCAAATATCCGCCCATATACAGAAAAAAGATTATTAATCGAAGCATAATGACCTCCAGGTCTTGGGATGGTTTACATTATATAATAATCAGGTTTTTTTCACTATATGTTCACAGTTTCTACTAAAAAAGCAGCCCGCTGGAGCGAGCTGCCTTTTTTAGATTATTTTCTTTTATAAATGAGGAATTCAAAATCATATGGATTTTTTTCATCCCTGGTGCCCTTCTCCCTTGAAAGGAGATCCCATTCTGACATATCTAATTCCGGAAAGTATGTGTCTCCTGCAAATTGATCATAAATCATAGTCAAATAGAGACGATCTGCTGCAGGAAGAATGGCTTTAAAAATCTCGGCACCGCCAATGACGAAGATTTCATCTTCCTTTACACCGCTGTACTTCAGAAGCTCTTCAACCGAATTAACAACTGTGCACCCTTCACAGGAAAAGGATTCATTGCGGGTTATAACAATATTCTCTCTCCCCGGCAGAGGTCTTCCGATTGAATCCCAGGTTTTTCGTCCCATGGCAATCGGATGCCCCATCGTAGTTCTTTTAAAGAACTTTAAATCCTCAGGCAGATGCCAGGGAAGTTTATTGTCCTTGCCGATCACACGATTCTCATCCATTGCCCACATTAAAGAAATCATACACTGACAACTCCTTTAATATGAGGGTGGGGATTATAGTCTTCCAGCTGGAAATCATCGAACTTAAAGCTGAAAATATCCTTCACATCCGGATTAATAATCATTTTTGGAAGCGGTCGGGGATCACGGCTCAGCTGGAGGTTTACCTGGTCAATATGATTCTGGTAGATATGCACATCTCCGAAAGTATGTACGAATTCACCAGGCTCCAGATCGCACACCTGTGCAACCATCATAGTCAGTAAAGCATATGATGCAATATTAAACGGAACCCCGAGAAAAACATCCGCAGATCTCTGATAAAGCTGGCAGGAAAGCTTTCCATCTGCTGCATAAAACTGGAACATGCAGTGGCAAGGCGGCAAAGCCATCTTTTCTATCTCCCCAACGTTCCAGGCATTAACAATCAGCCGGCGAGAATCGGGATTTGTTTTAATCTGTTCAATCAGGCTGCTAATCTGATCAACTGTATTCCCATCAGCACCTGTCCATGATCTCCATTGATGACCATAAACCGGCCCAAGATTGCCTTCCTCGTCAGCCCATTCATTCCAGATTCGCACACCATTCTCCTGAAGGTATTTTACATTTGTATCACCGTTTAAAAACCATAACAGCTCATGGATAATGGATTTCAAATGCAATTTCTTTGTTGTTACCAATGGGAAGCCTTCCTGAAGGTTAAAGCGCATCTGGTAGCCAAATGTACTTATTGTTCCTGTACCCGTGCGGTCTTCTTTCTTTGTACCATTCTCCAAAACATGCCTGCATAGATCCAAATATTGTTTCATTTCAACCCAACCTTTTTTAAATACTTAATGATATTGTACACGAATTTCCGGAAGTTTCACATGGGATAAAACTTTAAGAAACCCCTGTTTTTTTCAACAGGGGTAAACTTAGTTTAATTTGTTTATAAACTCATAGGTTTTAGGAGCATTCACACTTAATAATTTCCTTGATTCCCCTCCTGCAAAATACATGGCAAAAGCTTCAGCGAAATATTCTTCAGGGAAGGAAAGAAAATAATTTTTACCCGGAAACAATTTAGCTTTCTCAGCTTTCCAGACAGAGAGAAACTTCTGATTAAAACGGATGCCATTGTATACATGGCGATCAACAGAATGGGCAAGTTCATGAAGTTCCAGATTAACGGAGCCATGGCCTTTCCCCTTATCACTGTATCCTATTTTAACAAGGACTGTTTTTGACCCGCCAATCCCCGGGACATCATCCCAGGTGGTTCCCCCTGTATAGCCGCGGGGAATTACCCCTTCAAGGTGCTGGGCTGTAGGATTATCAGTAAGCTTTCCTACGAATAGTTTCACCCTGATATCTTCATCCTCTATTTTGGACAGAAGGGAGGCGGGCAAATTATCCACCCGGGAAATCATTTCAGCAGCCTCTCCCTCATCAAAAGGTTCAAGCGGCAGTATAAAAATGTCGCCAAGCTGTCGTGGAGATTTTAAACTGAGAAACTCTTTAAGCTGGGAGGAGTGCGGATAATCCTTTAGTTTGATCCCGCCCATGGCAGCCTGAGAGTTCCCCAGCAGTGCAAGGGAAACCATCATGATTGTAAATGTCAGTGCCATTTTGCGCATTATAAAAGCCCCTTCTGTTAATCTAAGATGTATAATTTACGGGCAACAGAGCTCTTTGAAGTGTCTAAGCTGCGGAACTGCCTGAATGGAGAAAAAAATTTTTTACCGTTCTGTTAATCTATTAAAATTATAACATACGAATGAAAGAATTGAAGGAAACAAATGATGGGAAAATAAAATGAAAATTCAAAAAGGGCCCGAGTAAATTCGGGCCCCAGCCAATGGTCAGCTTTATTAAGAGTATGAACGCACAACATCTGACAGGCCTGGAGAAGCCGTTCCAGTGCCAACTGCAGCAAACTTCCAATCGCTTCCATGGCGATAAATCTCACCAACAATTAAACTAGTTTTTCCGCTGTAATCATCAGTCAGGTTATAGTGAATCAGCTCTTGTTTGCTGCCTGAGTTGACAACACGGATGAAGGCATTTTGAATCATCCCAAAATGCTGCTTTCTCTTGACGCTGTCATAGATGTTGACAACGAAGACCATTTTGTGAATGTTAGCAGGCACTCTGCTTAAATCAATCAGCACTTGTTCGTCGTCTCCATCTCCTGCACCCGTCAGATTGTCCCCGGTATGCTGGACACTTCCATCACTGCTTTTTAGGTTGCCGAAATAAATAACATCCTTATTGCTCTTAAGCTTTCCATTTTCACCAAGCATGATAACAGAAGCATCGCAGTCGATATTCGCACCGCCGCCGCCTCCGAATAAAGAGCCCAGGAGACCGCCGCCTCCACTTTTTTGCACTGGATCCCAGCCTAATCCTACCATAATTTTAGATAATCCCGGATTTCCTTTAGTTAAGTCAACACGCTGGCCTTTTTGAAGATTTATTGCCATATCAATTCCACCTCATCAATAATTTATATTTTATTTAAAATGAGCAGCTGCCTAACCCTGCTGCTTCATTTTTTTAAAGTTGTCCTGCAGCTGTTCCAGTCTCCTGGTTCCTTCTTCACGTAAACGCTTGTTTTCTTCTTCTATTGATTTTGTCTCCTGCATACCTTTCATGATGATATTCCAGGATTCCTCAATGGTTTCAATCTTAATGCTCGGGCCGCCTGCCAATCTTGCGATATCCGCACTTTGATTAGAAATATTCTGGGCATTGCGCACAAGCATTTCATTTGTCCGTCTGTCCAGCTCGCTCATTGAATCTGCAACAAGCTTTTGTCTCTTAGCTGCCACTGCCTGAATCAGGCCATTCTTAAAGATTGGAATAGTGGTTACGAATGCAGAATTAATCTTCCCGATAAGCTTGGTATTGCCTCGCTGAAGCAGCCGGATTTGCGGTGCAGTCTGAAGAGCAACCATTTTAGCCATTTCAAGATCATAGACTCTTTGCTCCAGCAATTCGATGGCATTTCTTAATGTATCCAGCTGCATCGAAGCCATTTGATCCCCCTGAGCCGCCCGTGCTTCCAGCTGCGGAAGCTGATTGGCTTTTAAATCGTCGGCTTTCAGCTGTCCTGCCACAGCATATTTTTCGAGAGTCAGATAGTACTGATAATTTTGCTCATACATTTGTTCAAGCATGGTTGTGGAGTCAACCATTTCACTTTGGTATTTGGATATTTCAACATAAACTTTATCAATTTCCGCGCCCATTGTCTGATATTTTCCGAAGAGCTTTTCAATCATCTTTTCTCCGCGCTTGAAAAGCTTGCCAAAGATTCCTTTTGATCCTTGCTCGAAATCCTTCTTGTCAAATTTGTCCATAATTCTGCCGAGCTGCTTTAAAAGTTCACCTGAATCTTCAACCTTCGTTGTTCTCATGTTGCCCAGTATCTGATCTGAAAAGCGGGATATCTGGACAGCAGGCTCTTTACCGAATTCAAGTATTTGAATTTGGTCCTTCTCATCTATGGACCTGGCCAAATTTTGCACCTCAGGCTCCTGCCTTAAAGCAAGCTTAATTTCTGATACCTTATTCTCGGTTAATTTGTCATCCTGCACCTGTGTTGTTAAATTCAAGTCTGTTGCTTTAGTCGGATTCATTTTCAATCACCCTTTAAATTTTTTAATAAGCCTTGAAAGAGAACCTTCTTTAGAAAGGAAGGCTCCTTAAATTCCTGTTCAAAAACAACATCCTCAAGCCAATGGACATCATATAAATCTTCCTCAATGAAGTTTTCAATGTCGTTATGGCCCGGAGGATTATACAATACAATATCCAGTCCAAACTGATTAAGCAGCAAAAGAAGTGCGGCATCCGATCTTACCATCGTCCCGTTCAGCTCGTTGTTATAAAGGATAATCTTAGGGACTTCCTGCGAGTAATCAAATTGCTGCATTAATTTTAGAATACTCGGCGGGATCTGCAGGCTTTGGCTAAATAGATAAATCTTCAATTCTTCTTCCGATTCGCTGGAAAGCGGCTTTAAACGCGGATGTTCACACATATTCCTAATGGCCATTGCAATTCCATTTTGCAGGCCGCCAGGAAGCTGCTGATACCTCCAATAATGTCCAGCAATGATTTTTTCAGGGTCAAGTTTCCCTTCCCTGTCAAGAGCATTGCGATAATGGAACCGAAAATCATTGTTGACG
>NZ_CAXQGS010000091.1:0-47039 GCF_964223445.1 Cytobacillus sp. | reverse complement strand
CCTGTGAGAGTAGGACGCTGCCGGGCATATGAAAGAGCACCTGATGGGTGCTCTTTTTTGTGTGCTTGGATGAGTTACGGTACCCAATATTTTATTGGGACTCTTCTTTTTAATGGAAAATAGATATTTGCGTCACATCGGTCAACAAATGCGCCACTTTTTCATGATATGCGCCACTCCTTATTGCATCATCTTTTTAAAAGTCAAATCCGTTCTCACCAAAGATGGATTGTGCCAAAAGGTGTGATAAACTTCAATATATGCGAGATAAAATCGAATTCCTGCTAGATAAAAACAAAAACATATTAGATAAACTGCCCGCCATGCTGGCTGGGTAGGCCCAAGAAACCCGCATAAAATAAAAAGCCCCTATCAAAGGGCTTACATTTTAAGAAAATATCTCCGGCATGGTTATTTTCCGCAGTTTCTTTAAGTAATAATTATATTTTGGATTGCTTGTATCCGTGGTGATTAAATCTTTTTCACAATCTGTGCAGATAAAAGAAGTGTATAGATGTATTCCCCTGGTTTTTTCCTGCTCGCATATGACACATTCTTCCCCTGCATGTTTTTTTGCTAATAGCGAACCCAATCACTCCACCTCCATACACTTATTCTGCCCAGATCAATGGTATTGTATACAATTTTTCGAATATTCATTGGCGGGTTTTTTGAGGTTACTTGATTAATATTGTATGATGGAAATCTAATTTGGGTGTATGTCTATAAAGGATTTCTTTCATAAATTTGCTTGATGATTCAGGGACTGGCGCAGATATCGCCCTCATGTTTCTTTTATAGCAAGCGTATACTTGATTTGTTAAAATAAGAGAAGAATCTTAGGAAAGTGATGAAGATATGAATCACGAACAGACTCCATTTTGGGATCAATTAAAAAAACATGCTTCACATCAGCCGGTATCTTTTCATGTGCCGGGACATAAGAACGGTCATCTTTCAGGCGGTGAGGGAGCAGAATATTTTAAAGATATTTTAAAGCTCGATGCTACTGAGCTCAGCGGACTGGATGATTTGCATTCTCCTGAAGGAGTCATTTTGGAGGCGCAAAAGCTGCTTGCCGATTTGTATGGTGTTCCAAAAAGCTTTTTCCTTGTTAACGGATCGACCTCAGGAAATCTCGCCATGGTCATGTCAGCCGCAAAGGAAAATGAGACTGTACTTGTCCAGCGGAATTGTCATAAGTCCATTCTTAATGGCATTACATTGGCTAAGGCTAAGCCTGTCTTTTTAGCGCCTGAATTTAATGAAGAGTGGGGCGTTGCCGGGGGAGTAGCTTTAGAGACCGTTAAAGAGGCAATCAGACAAAATCCGGAAGCAAAAGCCCTTGTCTTAACCTATCCTAATTATTACGGAATGGTGTTTGACCTTGAAAGCATTATTGAGTACGCTCATAATCATGGAATCCCCGTACTGGTGGATGAAGCACATGGAGCACATTTGATCGGGGGAAAAGATTTTCCTGCTTCGGCCGTTCAGCTTCAGGCAGATCTGGTTGTACAATCCGCACATAAGACTCTGCCTGCTATGACGATGGGGGCTTATCTGCATTTTAATAGCCATTTAATAAAGGAAGAAAGAGTGTCCAAATTTCTGGGGGTTCTCCAATCAAGCAGCCCTTCCTATCTCATTATGGCATCTCTTGATTTGGCAAGAGCCTATTTAGGTTCCTTTTCGGCAAAGGATGAGGAAGTACTGCTTGAAAAAATCAGGCAGTTCAGGAAGAAACTAAGTAAGGTAACAGGAATTAAAGTTTTGAATTTTGAACATCAAAACGGTGACCCTTTAAAAGTGACCATCCAGTCGGAAACCGTTCTTAGCGGGTTTGAACTGCAGATTCTTCTGGAGAAGCACGGGATTTTTACAGAAATGGCAGATCCAGATAATGTCCTATTTGTTTTGCCTCTTTTAAAAAAAGATATGGATTATCCATTAGAACGGGTTATTCACTGCTTGGAAGAAGAGTTGAAATCATATGGACCTGCAGACCGCCATGATAAAATCCCTTTCAGTAAAAGGCCTGTCTCTGGCCTTGCCCTGGAGCAAAAGGAACAAGAACGTCGCGCCATTAAAACGGTGGCTCTGGAAGAGGCCGCCGGCAAAATATGTGCACAGCAGGTAACTCCTTATCCGCCAGGCATTCCGCTATTATTCCCTGGTGAAATCATAGAAGGGGAAGACATAGCAAACATAAGATTTCAAATTATGGCCGGAGCACGGTTCCAAAGTGGGGAAAATATAAAAAGAGGCAGCATTCACGTTTATCAGGATGTATAACAGCAGCTGGAGGAAGTAAAATGAAAAAAGGTAAGTTTATTACGGTCGAAGGACCTGAGGGTGCCGGAAAAACAACGATTATTGATATGCTGGCAAGCAATCTGACAAAGGAAGGCTATCAGGTTCTTCAGACAAGAGAGCCTGGCGGAATTGAGATTGCAGAGCAGATCAGAAGTGTCATACTTGATAAAAATAATACAAAGATGGATCCAAGAACAGAGGCACTGCTATATGCTGCAGCCAGAAGGCAGCACCTGGCTGAAAAAGTAAAGCCAGCGATGGATAAGGGATTCATCATATTATGTGATCGGTTTATTGATAGTTCACTTGCTTATCAGGGCTATGCAAGGGGCCTCGGCATTGATGAAGTATACTCTATAAACAGCTTTGCCATTGAAGGCATGATGCCTGAACTGACGCTGTATTTTGATATTGAACCGGAGGATGGGCTGGACCGAATCAATCAGCATAAAGGCCGGGAAGTGAACCGCCTGGACCTGGAAAAGCTCGACTTTCACCACAAAGTGCGGGAAGGCTATTTGAAGCTAATGGAGCTTTACCCGGAGCGCATCACTAAAATCGATGCATCGAGGCCAGTGGAGGAAGTATATCAGCAGGCGGAGCGCAAGCTGAAAGAACTAATATAAAAATTCGCCTTAAAGATTATATCTCTTTAAGGCTTTTTTAATAAACTTGCTGGCCAGTTTTCAAAATAATTTTTCCGGTATTCCCTTAATTTCTGCTTGAAGATAAAATAATTGATATAATAAAAGTAAGATAAAACGGATCAAAAACTTGTAAAGGGGATGGGCTTATGAAATTAATTCTGGCAGTCATTCAGGATCAGGACAGCAATAAGTTAATGAATGCGTTGGTTGACAATAATTTTCGTGCGACAAAATTGGCCAGCACGGGCGGATTCTTGAAATCAGGCAATACAACGTTCATGATTGGGACAGAGGATATCCGTGTGGAGAGAGCCCTGCAGATAATTAAAGAAAATTGCAGAGCTAGAGATCAGCTGGTAGCACCTGTATCGCCAATGGGCGGAAATGCGGATTCTTATGTGCCTTACCCTGTAGAAGTCGAAGTTGGCGGTGCGACGGTATTTGTCCTGCCGGTTGAACAATTCCACCATTTTTAATAAATACAAAGGGAGCTTAATACCCTTTGCGGAGGATTAGGTATGAAAATTAATCAGGAACTTCGGCTCAAGATGGAAAATGTCCGCAATGAGCAGAAGCAGGCGGCCGGAAGCGGCGTTAAATTTTCTGAAATGGTACAGAAGCAGGACCAGAAAATGCAGGCTTCTCAGCTTCAGGGTCTGTTGAAGGATATAGATGCCGCTGGAGAACGGCTGGCGCGCTCCAGAACCTTTAAGGATTTAGCCAAATTTAAAACGCTTGTGAAGCGGTTTGTGAAGGAAGCCGTTGACTTTGGGATGGAGCTGAAGCAATCGCACAGCTGGAACCAGCATGGACAGGGCCGGTCTCTGAAAGTAGTAGAAACGGTTGATGAAAAGCTGTCAGAGCTGACGGATGAACTAATGAAAAAAGAAGAATCATCTATCGATATACTGGGGAAAGTCGGCGAGATTAAGGGACTTTTAATAAATATATATATGTAAGTGAGTGATCATTGTGGGAAAAACGTGGGAACAGCTGGAGGTCATACAGCCAGTTGTATTGAAAATGTTTAAAAATAGCATAGAGAAGGATCGGCTGGCCCACGCCTACTTATTTGAAGGGATGAAAGGAACGGGAAAGCGGGAAGCAAGTATGCTTTTGGCGAAAAGCCGATTCTGTCTTGAGCCGCTTGATGGGTATGTTCCATGTGAAACATGTTCAAACTGTAAGAGGATCAACAGCGGCAATCACCCTGATGTTCATATTCTTGAGCCGGACGGGCTTTCTATCAAAAAAAGTCAAATTCAAAGCCTGCAGGAAGAGTTTTCAAAGACCGGGGTGGAATCTAAACGCAAGCTTTATGTGATTGTACATGCTGATAGAATGACAGTTAACGCTGCCAACAGTTTGCTTAAATTCCTGGAGGAACCCCATGCAGAGACGACCGCTGTGCTTATTACCGAGCAGTCGCAGCAGATGCTTCCTACTATTCTATCCCGCTGCCAGACCATTTCTTTTAAACCATTATCTCCTGCAGAAATGATTCAGCAATTAAAAAATAATGGAGTGGATCCTGCCCAGGCACCATTACTTGCACAAATTACCAATAATTTGGATGAGGCTTTGCAATATAGTTCTGATGATTGGTTTGTACAAGCACAAAAAATAGTGTTAAAATTATATGAAGTGGTGAAGAAGAATCCGCTTGAGGCGATGGTTGCCCTGCAGGAGGATTGGTTCTTGCACTTTAAAGAAAAAGAGCAGATTGATCGCGGCTTGGATCTATTACTTCTTATTTTTAAAGATTTACTATATATTCAGCTTGGGAAACAAGACCAGGTTGTCCATCTGAACGAACGAAATCGTTTAGAGCAGTTTGCACTGCAATCTTCTACAAAGCGTCTGACGGAACAGATGACGGCTGTTTTGGAAGCCAAAAGAAAATTACAGGCAAATATGAATCCGCAGCTGTTGATGGAACAGCTTGTGTTAAAATTGCAGGAGGGATCTTCCTTTGTATGATGTAGTAGGAGTGCGCTTTAAAAAAGCGGGCAAGATTTATTATTTTGATCCCGGAGATCTCTCAATACAAAAGGATGACTTTGTCATTGTCGAAACTGTCCGAGGCGTAGAATACGGAAAAGTGGTAATTGCCCCGAAGCAGGTCGATGAACATGATGTTGTCCTCCCATTAAAAAAGGTTCTTCGTATTGCAGATCAAAAGGATCGCATGATTGTCGAGGAGAACAAGCAGGCGGCCAAGGAAGCATATGAGGTCTGCTGTGAAAAGGTCCATACACATCAGCTTGATATGAAGCTGGTCGATGTTGAATATACATTTGACCGAAATAAGGTCATTTTCTACTTTACGGCTGATGGCCGGGTTGATTTCCGCGAGCTTGTCAAAGACCTCGCAGCCATCTTCCGGACAAGGATAGAACTTCGCCAGATTGGTGTGAGGGATGAAGCAAAAATGCTGGGCGGAATTGGCCCATGCGGAAGAATGCTCTGCTGCTCCACTTTCCTTGGTGATTTTGATCCTGTATCCATCAAAATGGCAAAGGACCAGAATCTATCGTTGAACCCAACGAAAATATCAGGATTGTGCGGACGCTTAATGTGCTGCCTGAAGTATGAAAATGATGAGTACGAAGCAGCAAAGGAACAGCTTCCGGACCTTGGGGAATGGATTCAGACCCCTGATGGAGCTGGAAAAGTGGTAGGCTTGAATATATTGGAGCGTGTTCTGCAGGTTGATGTGAAAGAAGCGGAGCGCGTCCTCGAATATACACTGGATGAAATTTTAAAACAAGGTGCTGTATCAGTTCAGTCCACAGATTAAGAGGTGGAAGTCGTGGATAAAAAAGAAATCTTTGACTCAGTGAGTAATATGGAAACCCAAATTGGAGAGTTATATCAGCAGCTTGGTGAGTTAAAGCAGCATTTGGCAGAAATACTTGAAGAGAATAACTCTTTGAAGCTGGAAAATGAACATTTAAGACGCCATTTAGACATATCTGCGGAAAAGGAAAGCACATCGGCGAAAAAAGGCAAATCAGAGCAGTCTGCCGATGCTGCCGATGATGATAAGGTAATTGATATTGGAGAGGGCTATGATAACCTTGCCCGCCTTTATCAGGAAGGGTTTCATATTTGCAATCTCCATTTCGGCAGCCCTCGAAAAGAGGGAGACTGTCTGTTTTGCTTGTCTTTCCTGAATAAGAAGTAAATTTTAGCCTTCCTGATGATGGGAAGGCTATTTTTCCATAGAAGCAAAGAATCAGAGAAGCATGGAGGATCAAGAATGGATTTTTTAAAAGAAGGGGAACGTCTGGACTATTTGCTGGCTGAAGATATGAGAATTATTCAAAGCCCGGCCGTTTTTTCTTTTTCACTGGATGCTGTCCTGCTGGCCCGGTTTGTATATGTGCCGATTCAAAAAGGCAATCTCATTGATTTGTGCAGCGGAAATGGCGTGATACCGCTTTTTTTAAGCACAAGAACAAAGGGGGCCATTACAGGCGTAGAAATTCAGGAACGTTTGCATGATATGGCGGTCAGAAGCATTGAATACAATAAGCTTCAAGAGCGGATTAAGATGATTCACGGAGATATTAAAGAAATACATCAGGTTTTAGGTTATGGAAAATTTGATGTTGTGACCTGCAACCCGCCCTATTTTCCTACACCTTCCCGGGAGGAAATCAATGAGAATGAACATTTGGCGATTGCCCGCCATGAAATTCTCTGTACACTGGAGGACGCGATTAAAGCGTCAAGCGGGCTGGCGAGACAGGGAGGCAAGGTGGCATTTGTGCACAGGCCGGGCAGGTTCCTGGATATTGTCACACTGATGCGCAAGTATAAGCTTGAGCCGAAAAGGGTGCAATTCGTCTATCCGAAGGCCGGAAAAGAAGCGAATACCCTGCTGATTGAGGCGGTCAAAAACGGAAATCCGGACCTGAAAATCCTGCCTCCTTTATTTGTATATAATGAAGAAAATGAATACACATCTGAAATGAGAGAGATTTTATATGGAGAATAGCCATTATTTTTACGTTCTCCATTGCCGTGATGGCAGCTTGTACGCGGGCTATACCAATGATCTTGAAAAACGGGTGAAGGCCCATAATGAAGGAAAAGGGGCGAAGTATACAAGAGGCAGAGGGCCGGTGGACCTGGTCTTCTTTCGATCCTTTTCTGAAAAAGGCGAAGCGATGAGAGCCGAATATGAATTTAAGCAATGGCCCCGGAAAAAGAAAGAAGAGTTTTTAATGAAAGAGACTGGTGGTACATATGTGGCAGCAAAAAAGCTTTGAACACGAAGAAACAAAAGGAATCCTTTATTTAGTCCCGACTCCGATCGGCAATCTGGAAGACATGAGTTTCAGAGCAGTTAGGATTCTGAAGGAAGCTGACTTTATTGCGGCGGAGGATACGCGCAATACGAAGAAGCTCTGTAATCATTTTGATATTGCAACACCCATTATCAGCTATCACGAACATAATAAGGAGGCAAGCGGGCAGAAGCTGCTTGACAAAGTGGCCAATGGCGCAAAGATTGCCCTTGTCAGTGATGCAGGAATGCCTGCGATTTCAGACCCGGGCTTTGATCTTGTAGTGGCGGCTGCTGAAGAAAAGCTGACAGTGGTGCCCCTTCCTGGTGCGAATGCTGCCCTGACCGGCCTGATTGCTTCCGGCATTGATACACAGCCCTTTTATTTCTACGGTTTCCTGAACAGGCAGAAGAAACTGAAGAAACAGGAGCTGGAAAATCTCTCGAAGCTGAATGCAACCATCATCTTATATGAAGCTCCCCACCGCCTGAAGGAAACCCTCTCGCTGATGTCGGATATTATGGGGAACAGGAATATCGTGTTATGCCGCGAACTGACGAAGAAATATGAAGAATTTATCCGGGGAACTGTAGCAGAAGCAATGGAATGGGCCTCAAATGGAGAGGTACGAGGAGAATTTGTGATTATTATTGAAGGAACTTCCGAGGCTGTGCAGGATGAAGAAACAGCTTGGTGGGAGAATCTTTCGGTTGAAGATCATGTTAGACATTATATAGAAGAAACTGGACTATCGAGCAAAGAAGCCATTAAGCAAACGGCAAAAGACCGGGGAATAAATAAGCGGGATGTTTATCATGCTTATCATATTGAGGAATAAGGCAGCTAGTAAAAAAGCTTCTCACACGCGTGAGAAGCTTTTCTTCATTATTATTTTGCTAATTCAAAAGTGTTTTGAATTTCTTTTAACAGCTGTTCTGCACCGTCACGGCTTAGAATTAATTTGCCGTTTGCTAATGAGATATTTTCATCAGATACTTCCCCAGTAACTTGGCAAGTCATGTTTGGCTTGTACTTTTTAAGGATGATTCTTTCGTCATCAACGTAGATTTCCAAAGCGTCCTTTTCAGCAATTCCAAGTGTACGTCTTAATTCAATAGGGATAACTACGCGGCCAAGCTCATCAACTTTACGAACAATACCTGTGGATTTCATAATAAAAGTCTCCTCTCAAATCTCCAATAATATTTTTCTCTATCTATGTTGTTTCGTCATTATTCGACAAAATCTTTATTACATTTATAATACCAGCCATTCCCATATACGTCAATTACTTTATTTTGAATTAAAATAGAAAATTTTAGGATATAAGTTGAAGGGTTGATATAACAACGTTTTTTAAGAAATTAAGAAGGTTTAATATAGAAAGGAGGAAGAACCAAACAAAAATTAGTAATATGACTCTTTTCGACATTTCGACAAAATTCTACAATATTTATACTTTTACTATAATAATATTCGAAAGTTAATTTCCTTTTTTAGGGTTAGTAAATAAAAAAATTTAATTTAAGAAAAATCCTGCCATCCCTTTCTGCCTATTGGTTGCACAATTTCAAGTTTTTAGGTATATTTTGATGGTATAAGAGGTTATGCTGACGAATATAACTTCTTGTAAAATATTGATATAGCAGGCCCAAAACGGCACGATTTTCTGATTAATACTCTCGTCCAAATTGGGCGGGATTTTTTTACAGAGATAAGAAAGTATAACTTTGAACTTCGATAACTGTCTAGCTCCAGCGCCTACCCCCTCGAGGTCACAAGCCAAGCCTCCCAAAAAGGTAAAGAACACCTTTCCGTGAGGCTCGTCTTGTGCTTGAGGCCCCCAGGATGGGGGTCATGCAGACGTTGCCACAGGACGTGGAGTTTTTAGTCTGCGTTCCATCGTGACCAAGGCGCTTGCGCTTTTCTTAGTATCCATTATGAGTCAGACAAAAGCATAGCTGCATATATATATATGCACCCCATGCTTTCTTAAAAAATGAGGGAGGGAATCTTGTGGAGGACAAATTAAAGACGTTTTATTTAACCACTCCAATTTATTATCCTAGCGGAAATTTACATATAGGGCATGCCTATACAACTGTTGCCGGAGATGCAATGGCACGCTACAAGCGCATGCGCGGCTTTGACGTTATGTACCTGACAGGTACGGATGAACATGGACAGAAGATTCAGGAGAAGGCAGAAGAAAAAGGGGTAACACCGCAGCAGTACGTAGATGAAATTGTCGCCGGCATCCAGGATCTCTGGAAGAAGCTCGATATTTCCTATGATGACTTTATCCGTACTACTCAGGACAGACATAAGCAGATCGTAGAAAAAATCTTCGCTCAGCTTGTAGAACAGGGTGACATTTATCTTGGCGAATATGAAGGCTGGTACTGTACACCATGTGAGTCTTATTACACAGAACGGCAGCTTGTAGATGGAAACTGCCCTGACTGCGGACGTCCCGTTCATAAAGTAAAAGAAGAATCCTATTTCTTTAAGGTAAGCAAGTACGCTGACAGGCTTCTGCAGTATTATGAAGAAAACCCATCTTTCATACAGCCTGAATCCCGTAAGAATGAGATGATCAATAACTTCATTAAACCGGGTCTCGAGGATTTGGCGGTATCCAGGACCACTTTTGACTGGGGAGTGAAAGTGCCGAATAATCCAAAGCATGTTGTTTATGTATGGATCGACGCACTATCAAATTACATCACAGCGCTTGGCTATGGAACAGATGATGATTCCAAGTATCTGAACTATTGGCCTGCCGATGTACACCTGGTAGGGAAGGAAATTGTGCGCTTCCATACAATTTACTGGCCAATCATGCTGATGGCATTGGATCTGCCCCTTCCTAAAAAAGTGTTTGCTCATGGCTGGCTTTTGATGAAGGACGGCAAAATGTCCAAATCAAAAGGAAATGTAGTGGATCCTGTTACCCTTATTGACCGATATGGTCTTGATGCTCTTCGCTATTACCTGCTTCGCGAAGTGCCATTCGGCGCAGACGGAGTGTTTACGCCAGAAGGTTTTGTGGAAAGAATCAACTTTGATCTTGCCAATGATTTAGGAAACCTTTTAAACCGGACGATTGCGATGGTTAATAAATATTTTGACGGTGTCATTCCGGCATATAAAGATTCAGACGGAGAGTTTGACCAGCAGCTGCTGCAAATGAACCGTGAGACGGTTTCCAAATATGAGGAAGCTATGGAAAAAATGGAGTTCTCTGTTGCCCTATCTGCAGTTTGGCAGCTTGTCAGCAGAACGAATAAATATATAGATGAAACGCAGCCTTGGGCTCTTGCCAAAGAGGAAGAGAAAAGAGAAGAACTTGCGAGTGTAATGGCTCATCTGGCGGAATCCCTGCGCAGAATCGCAGTGCTTCTGCAGCCATTCCTGACACGTACGCCAAAAGAAGTATTCTCACAGCTGAATATAAACGAAGAAGCATTAACATCCTGGGAAAGCCTTGAAACATTCGGCCTGATTCCTGAAGGCACAAAGGTATTAAAGGGAGAACCGATTTTCCCTCGCCTGGATATTAATGAAGAAGTCGAGTTCATTAAAACCAAAATGCAGGGATCTGCTCCTAAAGTGGAAGCAAAAGCAGAGGAAAAGCCGGATAGTGAGGAAATCACAATCGGTGACTTTATGAAGGTCGATTTAAGAGTGGCTCAGGTCATTCAGGCTGAACCGGTGAAAAAAGCTGATAAGCTCTTAAAGTTACAGCTTGATCTTGGCTATGAAAAGCGCCAGGTCGTTTCCGGGATTGCCAAATACTATAAACCGGAAGACCTGGTCGGCAGAAAAGTCATCTGCGTCACAAATTTAAAGCCTGTTAAACTTCGCGGTGAGCTTTCAGAAGGAATGATTTTAGCAGGAGGAAAAGACGGAGAACTTTCACTTGCCACAATCGCTGAATCCCTTCCATTGGGTGCAAGGGTAAAATAATATTATTTATTTCTCCTGTTTAAAATAAAAACATAGAAGTGTTAAGCGTATACCGTGGGCATTTCTATGTTTTTTATTTTTGGAAAAAAATATTCTTAAAAAGTAATTTTAGGTGATTTTATTTAATTCGAACCATTTTGTTATCACATTATTTTTGTTACATGACTGACATAATAGTAATAGAAAAATAATATGGAGAAAAAGGAGTTTTTTGATGTTTTTCGACACACACGCACACCTTAATGCCGAACAATATAACGAGGATTTACAAGAGGTGATTGACAGGGCCCTTGATGAAGGAATTTCCAACATTGTGGTCGTTGGGTTTGACCGTCCAACTATTGAGAAAGCGATGGAGCTGACTGAGAAATACGATTTCATCTACGCAAGTGTAGGATGGCATCCGGTTGATGCCATTGATATGACAGAGGATGATCTTCAGTGGATTGAAGAGCTTTCCAGCCATCCAAAAGTGGTTGCACTGGGAGAAATGGGCCTGGATTATTATTGGGACAAGTCTCCAAAGGATATTCAGCAAGAAGTCTTCCGAAAGCAGATTCGTCTTGCGAAAAAAGTTAAGCTTCCCATCGTTATCCATAACCGTGATGCGACAGCCGATATAGTCGAAATCCTTAAGGAAGAAGGAGCGGGAGAAGTAGGAGGCATCATGCATTGCTTTAGCGGCAGCCCTGAAATTGCCAAAGAGTGTGTGGATATGAACTTTTTTATTTCACTTGGAGGTCCGGTGACATTCAAAAATGCAAAAAAGCCAAAAGAAGTAGCCGATGTTATTCCGCTTGAAAAGCTATTGATTGAAACAGACTGTCCCTATCTTACTCCTCATCCATTCAGAGGAAAACGGAATGAACCTAGTTATGTCAAACTAGTTGCAGAACAGATTGCAGAAATAAAAGGACTTTCGGTAGAAGAAGTTGCACAAGCAACCACAGAAAATGCAAAAAAATTATTCGGCATAAACTGATATCTCTTTTTGTCGAAACCTGTGGGAGCTTGTCCAAATTTTTTCTGATTCTAAAAAGTTCTACATGTCTCTTTCTTCTCATAGGATAACCATGTCGATAAGTCTCTCTTTCCTTTATCCTGTTTTTTTTGCATAATAGGAAATACGTTTACGAGAGGGCTTGCCATTTACTAGAAAAGCGGAAGCTAGAAAGTTCGAAAAAGTGCTGTTCCAGCACCCCTGCCGATCGAGCGGAAGGCGTTTGCTGCAAGTTGAGGAGCGTGACAGATAGAGAACCGGCAGTCTGAAAACTTGAGGTACTTCCGGAAGTGCTCCCGCTTGCTGAACGCCTGATCGGCAGAAAATAAGGGATTACCAAAAAGACGTAAAAATCCCTAAATCAAAAAAAGAAGGATTTTTCAGATGAGTGTGGAAAAGTATAAATCCAAGGCAAGCATCATCGAAAACGGGGCAGTTGCAAGAAGGCATGCATAGAGAGGAGCTGTCTTTCATACATAGAGATAGAGTGCAGTTCTATGGATTCAGGCAATCATAGCCCAATGCCTGCATTCACCAGCCTTTCGGAAGCTGGAAAATTGAAAGAGTTGACAGTCGGCAAGATACTCTATATAATCACTCCGAGAGAAAAGGAGGCGTTTTTCATCGTGATTCAAAACATGAAAAACCTGTTATCCAAGTCTTTGAGTAAAAAGAAATTGGCCATTTTTTCTGCTAGTTTAGTAGTCTTTGCTGCTGCCTGCGGTTTCATTGCATATGAAACGACAAAGAAAACAGTAGCACTGACGATAGATGGCCAAGAGAAAGTCATCAAAACGCATGCATCAACGATTCAAGATATATTCGATGATCTAGATATTTCACTCCGCTCAGAAGATTATGTGTTTCCCTCGGTAAACACAGAGGTTAAGGACAATACAGAAATTGTCTATGAACCGGCTAAACAGGTGAACGTTGTAACAGATAACGAGAAGAAAACGATTTGGACGGCTGCAAAGACGGTCGGAGACGTTTTAAAAGAACAGAATATTACTCTGACTGAACATGATAAGGTTCAGCCAAAGCCAGAGGATAAAATTAAAAGCAACCTTGAAATTCAAGTAGAGAAAGCATTCGCTTTAACGCTTAATCATGGCGGCAAAGAGAAGCAGGTTTGGTCAACTTCGACTACGGTCGCTGACTTTTTATCACAGCAGGGAATCAAGATTAATGATTTAGACCGTGTTGAACCAAAGTTGGAAGAGACAGTCAAAGCCAATGACATCATAAAAGTCATTCGAGTTGAAAAAGTCACCGATGTAGTGGAAGAACCAATTAATTTCGCAGTTGTGACAAAGAAGGATAATAGCTTGGCTAAAGGCACTGAAAAGGTGATGAATGCTGGAAAAGAAGGCCTTAAGACGAAAGAATTTGAAGTCGTCCTGGAGAATGGCAAAGAAGTTTCCAGAAAGCTGATCAGTGAAAAGCAAGTGAAAGAAAAGCAGGATAAGGTAGTAGCTGTCGGAACAAAGGTGGCTGCAGCAACACAGGTGGTTTCCCGCGGAACAAGCAGCAAGGCAAGCGGAAAAGAAATATATGTATCATCAACAGCCTATACGGCCAATTGCAGCGGATGCTCAGGCAGAACCGCTACTGGCTTGGATCTGCGTGCCAATCCGGGTGCAAAGGTAATAGCTGTTGATCCAAGTGTCATTCCACTTGGAACGAAGGTCTATGTTGAAGGTTATGGCTATGCCGTTGCAGCAGATACGGGCGGTGCTATCAAAGGCAACAAAATCGATGTATTCTTCTCCTCCAAATCAGAAGCTTACAAATGGGGAAGAAAGACCGTAAAGATTAAAATATTGAATTAATTTTTGTTGATGCAGGGGCTTTCCCTGCATTTTTTATTTCCTTGCAGAGAAGGTTAATAATTAACATTTTTCATTTCTCAGCTGCATCATATATAATAAGAACTATTCTTTATTACTATATTCTTCTTACATCTATTTAGACGAATTACATTACAGAAATGTTTCAATTTTTTTTCATTTTTTTTATATTTTATTTTTCATGGAGGAAGTATGAAAATCAAAGAAATTATCGTTGTTGAAGGCAAGGATGATACAGCGGCGATCAAAAGAGCCCTTGATGCCGATACAATTGAAACCAATGGATCTGCCATAAATCAGGAAACCATTGAAAAAATAAAGCTTGCCCAGAAAACTAGAGGGGTAATCGTATTCACAGACCCGGATTTTCCTGGCCAAAAAATCCGGAATACGATCAACAATGATGTACCCGGATGCAAGCATGCCTTTATAGAAAAAGCGGATGCCCTCCAAAAGCATGGCAGAGGAGTGGGCGTTGAGCACGCATCGCCTGAAATGATCCGCCAGGCATTAAAGGATGCCCAGGTTATGCAGGAAACATATGAAGAAACCATTACCCAGGAAGACCTGGTAACCGCAGGCCTGATTGGCGGAGAAGGCGCCAAGGAAAGAAGAGAAAAGCTTGGCAGACTTCTCAAAATCGGCTACACAAACGGCAAGCAGCTTCATAAGCGCTTAATGATGTTTCAGATCAGCCAGAAAGATTTTGCTGAGGCAATCGAAGCTATTCGCAAGGAGGAACAAAATGCATAAAGATATTGCAACGCCAGCCAGAACACGGGCGATTTTGGATAAATACGGATTTTCTTTTAAGAAAAGCCTGGGACAGAACTTCTTGATCGATACGAATATTCTCCGAAGAATTGTCGATCATGCAGATTTAAAGGAAGAGTCGGGCGCCATTGAAATAGGACCTGGAATTGGGGCATTGACTGAACAGCTGGCCCGGAGAAGCAAAAAGGTGCTTGCTTTTGAAATTGACCAGCGGCTGCTCCCTATTTTAGAGGAAACTTTATCGCCATATTCCCATGTATCCATCATCAATGAAGATGTATTGAAGGCAGATGTTAAGACAGCGATTGAACGGGAGTTTGAGGGCTTTGATGATATTATGGTTGTCGCCAACCTTCCGTATTATGTTACAACACCGATTATCATGAAACTGCTCGAGGACAAGCTTCCGATCAGGGGAATCGTCTGTATGCTCCAGAAAGAGGTAGCAGACAGAATTTCAGCCCGTCCTGGGACGAAAGAGTACGGCTCACTCTCCATTGCTGTCCAGTACTATACAGAGGCTGAAACGGCCATGATCGTGCCGAAGACGGTCTTTGTTCCACAGCCGAATGTGGATTCAGCCGTCATTAAACTGACGAAGCGCAAAGAGCCTGCAGTGACGGTGAAAAGCGAATCCTTCTTTTTCCAGGTGACAAAAGCAAGCTTTGCACAAAGACGCAAGACTCTGCTGAATAATTTAACAAGCCAGCTTCCTGGAGGAAAACAAAAGAAGGAACAGATTCTCTCCGCTCTCGAACAAGCCAATGTCGAGCCTGGCAGAAGAGGGGAAACTCTATCCATCGAAGAATTTGCCCGATTGAGCGATGCCCTGCTGCCGCATTTTTCGTAAAAAATGAAGCCCTGCTGAAAACAGCGGGCTTTTTTTTGCCTCAAATTTTGAACGCCAATAACTGGATAGCACTATATGGAACGCCTCGTCAGCTTTATCATCATACGAATAAAAGCATAGCTTTTAGGACGAGCACCTTCCCCCTCGTGAAGCCGGGAGCCGGCAAGGCGCTTCCACTTTTCTAATTCTACGCACATGTTTATAGACGAATGCATAATTTATGACATAAATAATAAATCACAAACAATAGATCAGAAGCAGCCCGTGTTTACCCTCGGGCAATTGGAGTGACGACATTGACTATAAATACGATGGATATCGTCGGAAGAATTTCTTATCACTGTGATATTTTATTCCGCGTGATTGATATTAAAGAACAGGGCGGCAAAAAAATGGCCGTATTATTCGGAGAGGATATTCGTCTAGTTGCGGATGCTCCCTGTGAGGATTTAATCGTCATTAACCAGGCGCAGAGGATGAAGGTTGAGCAGGAGTATAGGTCGCTTGAGGAACAGTCCTTCCAGCTTTTCAGGCAGGACCTCGCTCTATTGAGGGAGAAGCAGGAGTATGAGGTGACTGACGGCTACAGCAAGACGCTTAACTATTTTCAGATACCAGGCAGGGTGCTTCACCTGGATGGTGATCCTTCTTATTTAAAGAAATGTTTAAGTGTCTATGAAAAAATAGGCATACCCGTAACAGGAATCCATTGCAATGAAAAGGAAATGCCGATGAAAATCGGACAGCTCATCGATCATTACAGGCCTGATATTCTGGTTGTAACAGGTCATGATGCATATTCGAAGGCAAAGGGGAAAAAATCGGATATCAATGCATACAGGCACTCCAGGGAGTTTGTACAGACAGTGAGGGAAGCACGCAAAAAAATACCGCACCTTGATCAGCTTGTCATTTTTGCCGGAGCATGCCAGTCCCATTTCGAGTCGCTGATCCATGCGGGTGCCAACTTTGCCAGCTCTCCTTCCAGGGTGAATATCCATGCCCTTGACCCTGTATACATTGTTGCGAAAGTCAGCCTTACTCCATTTATGGAAAGAATCAATTTATGGGATATTTTAAGAAATACATTAACAGGTGAAAAGGGGCTCGGAGGAATAGAAACCCGGGGAGTACTGAGAACAGGAATGCCTTACAATGACGATGATTTAAACGAATCCTAATCAGCAGGCCGTTTGCGTTATATAGCGGCTTGTTTTTTTATGCTTTTCCCCTGGAAAACAAGAATTTATTAAGTTTTTTCGAGGAATTTCGCGCAATGTTATTCGACTATTTCCCAGGTAATGAAGTGCAGTCTTATAAGGCTTTCAAAAACCATACATAATCTTTGCCATTTAAGGTAATCCTAAAATTGTTGAAAATTAGAAGAAAAAGTAGAACAAAACATATTGACATTTATTTTTAAACACTGTTATAATTTATATTTTTGTTTGACAGTATTGTGTCAGTGTGATATACTTAACATAGTGAGGTGGACCGAATGGCAAAAACATTATCAGATATTAAAAAAGCTCTTGATTCAAATCTTGGGAAAAGGCTCCTGCTAAAAGCAAATGGCGGGCGCAGAAAGACCATTGAACGCTCAGGGGTTCTGGCAGAAACGTATCCTTCAGTATTTGTGATTGAGTTAGATCAGGATGAAAATGCATTTGAACGGGTATCTTACAGCTATGCAGATGTTTTAACAGAAACGGTTCAAATTACATTCTATGAAGACACATCAGGACAGGTTGCTTTAAGCTAATATATATGACAGCGGGCGGTGAACAAATTGTTTACTGCTTTTTGTTTGCCTTTTTTCATGAATGAAAGGCCCCTTTCACATACTATACATACCGCAGTGCGAAAGGAGATGTTAATGTTGGGCAGAAGACGGGGCGTTATGTCAGACGGTTTAAAAGAAGAAATTGCGAAAGAGCTTGGCTTTTATGATGTGGTCCAAAAGGAAGGATGGGGCGGCATCCGTGCCAAAGATGCCGGCAATATGGTTAAGCGGGCTATTGAAATCGCACAGCAGAACCTTCTTAACAAATAGCATTCGCACAGATTATGTTTAAGCATTAATATGCACTGCGTCAGCCGAAGCTTATGCTTCGGCTTTTCCTTTTATTAAATAGTGTTAACCCTTATATTCCAAGCCATTGCGCTTTTCTGTTTAATTTGTGGTAAAATAGGACAAAAAATGGAGACGCTCTAGAAGAAAAGCACAATACTGCCGCTTATTGCCGGTTAAAATAAAGTCAATACTGAATGAATGTATGGCATTCCCTTTAGAATGAGCCGGCAGGCCAAAGAGCTTCGCTTAATGGAGCTGGACAGGAGTCCGATTTAGAGGAAAGAAGTAGGTGGAAATGTTGAAGGTCATGGTGAAGGCGCCTGCTAAGATCAACTTGTCATTAGATGTTTTACATAAACGGGAAGATGGCTATCATGAAGTGGAAATGATAATGACAACGATTGATTTGGCAGACCGCCTGGAATTAACACTTTTAGATAAGGACGAGATAAGGATAATCTCTCATAACCGATTTGTTCCGGATGATCAGCGAAATTTGGCATATCAGGCTGCACACCTTCTTAAGGAACGGTTTCAAGTGAAAAAAGGTGTATCCATTACAATAGAAAAAGCAATCCCGGTTGCTGCGGGACTTGCTGGAGGCAGCAGTGATGCAGCCGCAGCTCTAAGAGGCCTTAACAAGCTGTGGGATTTGGGGCTTTCATTGGATGAGCTTGCCGAAATCGGGACGGAAATCGGTTCTGATGTGTCCTTTTGTGTATACGGAGGAACTGCTTTAGCTACAGGAAGAGGAGAAAAGATTCAGGAGCTTCCTGCTCCTCCAACCTGCTGGGTCATACTGGCTAAGCCGTTCATCGGCGTATCGACTGCTGACGTTTATAGAAGACTGGATGTAGAGCAGGTACAGCATCCGAATACTGCAGGAATGATCGAAGCGATTAATGCCGGCAGCTACAATGATGTCTGCCGGAACATGGGGAATGTTCTGGAGGATGTAACACTAAATATGCATCCCGAGGTGCTGCAGATAAAAGAACAGATGAAACGATTTGGTGCGGATGCTGTTCTGATGAGCGGCAGCGGACCGACCGTCTTTGGGCTTGTGCATCATGATTCAAGAATGCATCGGATTTATAATGGCCTTAGAGGTTTTTGCGACCAGGTTTTTGCGGTCAGAATGCTCGGAGAAAGACATAAGCTTGATTAAATCCGTATATTAATGGTATATTATCGTTAAAATATTCGGATTTAAATGGGGGTTCCACAATGAAATTTCGCAGAAGCGAACGGTTAATAGATATGACCAATTATTTATTGAACCATCCGCGTCAGCTGGTATCCTTAACTTTCTTTTCAGAAAGGTATGGTTCTGCCAAGTCTTCGATCAGTGAAGATCTCACAATCATCAAAGAAACATTTGAGCAAAGAGGAATCGGCACGCTGCAAACCGTTTCCGGAGCAGCAGGCGGCGTAAAGTTTCATGTTAAAGTAACCGATGATGAAGCCCGGCCATTTGTAGATGAGCTCTGCAGCTTAATTGCCAGTCCGGAAAGGCTTCTTCCCGGCGGCTATCTTTATATGACAGACATTCTTGGAGACCCTTTAATTGTACAGCGTGCAGGAAGGCTCTTTGCCTCAGCCTTTGCAGATAAACCTGTTGATGTGGTCATGACGGTAGCTACAAAAGGGATTCCCCTTGCTTATGCTGCCGCTAATTATCTCAATGTGCCCGTTGTCATCGTCAGACGGGACAGCAAGGTGACAGAAGGATCTACGGTAAGCATTAACTATGTGTCAGGTTCCGCCAAAAGGATTCAGACCATGGTTCTTTCAAAAAGAAGCCTGGCAGAGGGATCCAATGTCTTAATCATTGACGATTTTATGAAAGCAGGCGGAACGGTTAATGGCATGGTCAGCATGCTGGAAGAATTCAAAGCAAACCTCGCTGGCATTGCTGTCCTGGTCGAGGCAGAAAAAGCAGAAGAACGGCTGGTTGACGAGTACCTTTCTCTTGTGCGTCTATCCGATGTTGACGTGAGGGAAAAGAAAATCAATGTAAGTGAAGGCAACTATTTTAAAAAATAATCATATTTTTTAGGGGGAGAATTCATGAAAGTCATTCAAACGAATCACGCGCCGGCAGCAATTGGGCCATATTCTCAGGGAATTACAGTAAATAACCTATTCTATAGCTCAGGGCAAATTCCGCTTACGGCAGAAGGTGTTATGGTTGATGGTGATGTAAAAGAACAGACGCATCAGGTATTTAAAAACCTGCAGGCAGTGCTTGAAGAAGCGGGCGCGTCATTAGATACCGTTGTAAAGGCAACGGTATTTATCAAGGACATGAACGAGTTTGCAGCCATCAATGAAGTGTATGGGGAATATTTCAGCACACACAAGCCTGCGCGCTCCTGTGTGGAAGTGGCACGCCTGCCAAAGGATGCATTGGTTGAAATTGAAGTGGTAGCCCTCGTAAAATAAATAACCGCGTTTATTTTCGCTCGTTCATGTGAACGGGCGTTTTTTAATACAGAAAAGTGCTTTAGCAGTCAATATTTTATTTTGAACAAAATATTCAAAAAATATTTTTTATCTAAGAAGGAGATTCAGGAAATATGTTGAATTTATACAATTAGGATTATATCTTCTCGAAAAGGTGGTGAACAGAATGGAAGTGACAGACGTTAGATTACGCCGCGTTAACACGGATGGACGAATGAGGGCAATCGCATCTATTACGCTGGATCATGAATTTGTTGTTCATGATATTCGTGTGATCGATGGGAATAATGGCTTATTTGTAGCTATGCCGAGCAAACGTACTCCGGATGGGGAGTTTAGAGATATCGCGCACCCGATCAATTCAGGAACGCGCGGTAAAATCCAGGAGGCTGTATTAGCCGAGTACCACCGTTTAGGTGAATTAGAAGTGGAATTTGAAGAAGCCGGTGCTTCCTAAGAAAATATATCAACAAGGGCCTGCTACATAAGTAAGGCTCTTTTTTATTTTAGCTGTGAAAATTCAAGCTCTGAGACCCCCTGTTATTGGCGGTGCTTAGGGCTTTTTTCTTTCTTGTTTATTACCCCTCCTGTAAAAATATTAAACCATTTCTTCAGAAAATACCGTTAATGGTAATGACAAATATATGTACTTTGTCATCATTTCTTGAAATAAGAGCCCATTTAAGATATATTCGTTATGGATAAAAAGGTTAAATTGGAGGCCTGTAAATGTCTAATCGATACGCGGTCATTTTAGCCGCAGGCCAGGGGACAAGAATGAAGTCAAAGCTTTACAAAGTCCTTCACCCTGTTTGCGGCAAACCGATGGTTCAACATGTTGTTGATCAAGTTACAAAGCTTAACATAAAAGAAATTGTCACCATTACTGGACATGGAGCGGAAATGGTAGAGCAGCAGCTTGGCTCAAGCAGCAAATATGCTCTTCAGGAGGAGCAGCTGGGCACAGCTCATGCCGTTATGCAGGCCCGCGATATGCTTGAAGGCAAAGAGGGCGTGACGCTTGTAGTATGCGGAGATACACCGCTCATCAAACATGAAACAATGGAAGCGCTTTTCAAGCATCATGAAGAGCTTTCTGCCAAAGCGACTATTTTAACAGCCCATGCGGAAAATCCATTCGGATATGGACGCGTGATCCGAAATGACATGGGAATGGTTGAAAAAATCGTTGAACAGAAAGATGCTTCCGAGGAAGAACGAAAGATAAAAGAAATCAATACTGGAACCTATTGTTTTGATAATAAGGCTCTGTTTGAAGCCTTAAACAAAGTTACAAATGATAATGTGCAGGGTGAATACTACCTGCCGGATGTGATTGAGATCTTGAAAAATGAAGGGGAAGTCGTTACAGCTTACCAGACGGCTGATTTTGGCGAAACCCTGGGTGTCAATGACCGGGTAGCCTTATCGCAGGCAGAATCCTTCATGAAACAGCGGATTAATGAAGAACATATGCGTAATGGCGTGACCATTATCGATCCGTCAAACACATATATTGGAGCGGATGTGAAAATTGGCTCTGATACAGTTCTTTATCCTGGAACCATCATTTCCGGCAATACCATCATTGGTTCTGAGTGTGTGATCGGACCAAATACGGAAATTTCTGATTGCCATATTGGAGAAGGCACAGTGATCCGCCAGTCTGCAGCGCATGACAGCCATATCGGTTCACAAGTGAATATTGGGCCGTTTGCTCACATTCGTCCGCAATCAGATATTCATGATGAAGTGAAAATCGGCAACTTTGTTGAAGTGAAGAAGTCTGTTTTCGGAAAAGGAAGCAAAGCCTCTCACCTGAGCTATATTGGCGACGCAGAAGTAGGCAAGGATGTTAACCTGGGCTGCGGCTCAATCACTGTCAATTATGACGGCAAAAATAAGTACCTGACCAAAATCGAAGACGGTGTATTCATTGGATGCAACTCCAATCTCGTGGCACCGGTAACGATCGGGGAAGGTGCATATGTGGCAGCAGGCTCGACAATTACTGAAGATGTGCCGGGAGAAGCCCTTTCCATTGCCCGTGCACGCCAGGTGAACAAGGAAAACTACACGCAAAAATTAAACATTAAGAAATAAACCGAAATAATTCGATGGAGGCCCAAAATGTCAAACCAGTATTTAGATCCAAACTTAAAGGTGTTCAGTTTAAATTCAAATCGCAAGCTAGCTGCAGAAATCGCCAATGTGATTGGTGTGGAGCTTGGTAAATGTTCCGTAACGCGCTTCAGCGACGGCGAAATCCAAATTAACATTGAAGAAAGTATCCGCGGATGCGATGTATATGTGATCCAGTCAACTAGCTCTCCTGTTAATGAGCATTTAATGGAGCTTTTGATCATGATCGATGCTCTTAAGCGTGCATCTGCCAAGACCATTAACATCGTAATGCCTTATTATGGCTATGCCCGCCAGGACCGCAAAGCAAGAGCACGTGAGCCGATTACAGCTAAGCTTGCAGCAAACCTTTTGGAAACTGCTGGTGCAACCCGTGTGATTACACTTGACCTGCATGCGCCGCAAATTCAAGGATTCTTCGATATTCCTATTGATCATTTAATGGGTGTGCCAATCCTTTCTGATTACTTTAAGAACAAAATGATGGATAGCGACATCGTAATTGTATCTCCAGACCACGGCGGTGTAACACGTGCGCGTAAAATGGCTGATCGCTTAAAAGCGCCGATTGCCATCATTGACAAGCG
This sequence comes from Cytobacillus sp., assembly GCF_964223445.1. Lineage (NCBI taxonomy): Bacteria > Bacillati > Bacillota > Bacilli > Caryophanales > Bacillaceae > Cytobacillus > Cytobacillus sp. The sequence continues at coordinate 24,069 of NZ_CAXQGS010000091.1, read as the reverse complement.
CCGTCCAAGGCCAAATGTGGCTGAAGTCATGAACATTGTAGGTAACATTGATGGAAAAACTGCCATCTTAATCGACGATATCATTGATACTGCCGGAACGATTACATTAGCAGCAAATGCCCTGATCGAGAACGGTGCATCAGAAGTCTATGCATGCTGTACACACCCGGTTCTATCTGGACCTGCCATCGAAAGAATTGAAAACTCAACAATTAAAGAATTGGTTGTAACAAACTCAATCACACTTTCAGAAGAGAAGAAAACAGACAAGATTGTCGAACTTTCCGTAGCACCGCTAATCGGTGAAGCAATCATCCGAGTTCATGAAGAGCAATCTGTCAGCACTCTTTTTGATTGATCGGCAATTTAATAATCTATCCAGGCTTGCTGTAAAGCAAGCCTGGTCTGCGTTCTTTCTAAAAACAATAAACCTGAAAAAACAAAAACGTTTAGACTTCCTCATTTTAGGGCATTTTTTTATATAGACATGAATTTTTCTAAATGAGGAAGGGGACGTATTTATGACAGCTGTATTGCAAGCAAAAGAAAGAAAAGGTTCACGCAACTCCAACTTAACTTCACTGCGAAAAGAAGGTAATATTCCGGCAGTTGTGTATGGTTCAAAGCTGCAAAGCCAATCCATCTACTTAAGCGAAGCCGATTTTCTAAAGACGATCAAGGAAGTAGGCAGAAACGGCGTATTTTCATTAGATGTAGATGGCAGCAAACATGAAGTGGTGCTTGGTGACTACCAGTCCAATCCGATTAAAAATGCAATTGTACATGCAGATTTTCTTGCGGTGGATATGAATAAGGAAATGACTGCAGATGTACGCGTCGTCTTGACTGGAGATGCAGCAGGAGTAAAAGATGGAGGCGTTATGCAGCAATCCATGCATGAAGTCTCTGTGACAGCGACACCAAATAATATTCCATCTTCCGTTGAAGTGGATGTAACGAATCTGCAGGTGAATGAGACCTTAACAGTTGCTGATATCAAGGCCAATCGAGGCTATGAAATCAATAATGAAGAAGACGAGGTTATCGCATCCATACTTCCTCCAAGACAGGAAGAAGAAATTAACAGCGGTGAAGAACAGGAAGCAGGCACTCCTGAAAATGAAGAAGGCAGAAAAACAACAGCAGATGAAGATAAGACAGGTGAAGAATAAGCTCGAGGGAAGCTATTCTTGCAGGGGCTTGGCAATTATGTCCAGCCCCTGTTTGCTTGGTATTAGAAAAAAAAGCAGTGTAAAAGGGATTCGATGAGTCCGAATAAGGGGCACATTCGGACAGAAAGAGAAGAAAAAGGAGCAACCGAGTCCGAATAAGGGACACATTCGGACAGAAAGAGAAGAAAAAAGAGCAACTGAGTCCGAAATAAGGGACACATTCGGACAGAAAGAGAAGAAAAAGGAGCAACCGAGTCCGAAATAAGGGGCACATTCGGACAGAAAGAGAAGAAAAAAGAGCAACCGAGTCCGAATAAAGGGCATATTCGGACAGAAAGAGAAGAAAAAGGAGCAACCGAGTCCGAATAGGGGACACATTCGGACAGAAAGAGAAGAAAAAAGAGCGACCGAGTCCGAATAAGGCTCACATTCGGACAGGATCAGATGCCGCAGATGCAGCCGAGTCTGAACCCGGCACACCTTCCGGCAGATTCTTCTTACCGAATAACACACTTTCTACTATAATGAAAAAGAGAATGGAATAAGTTCAGCGCAAGCGCCAGGTTATTACTGGACGTCTGCGCTTTTCGAATATGGGGTGAGAAAATGAAATTAATTGTAGGGCTGGGGAATCCCGGCAAGCAATATGATAAGACGAGGCACAATATTGGCTTTGATGTGATTGATGTTTTATCGGACCGGCTGAATATTCCTTTGAATCAGGCAAAGCTGAAAGGCGTATTTGGCACAGGTTATGTGAACGGAGAGAAAGTATTTCTGCTTAAACCTCTTACATATATGAATTTATCCGGAGAGTCCATTCGGGCCGTTATGGATTATTTCGAAATAAATGATGACGAACTTGTGGTCATTTATGATGATCTGGATCTTCCTGTAGGCAAGATACGGCTCCGTCAGAAAGGGAGCGCAGGTGGCCATAATGGGATCAAATCTACAATCGCTCATCTGGGATCACAGGAATTTAACAGAATACGAGTTGGCATCGACCGTCCGCCAAGCGGCATGAAGGTGCCTGACTATGTGCTGGGCCGCTTTTCTAAAGAAGAACAGGACATTATGGACGAAACGGCTAAAAAGTGCGCAGATGCCTGTGAGGAATGGTTCAGAAGACCATTTTTACAGGTAATGAACGATTTTAATCAATAATCTTCATTTTTTATCAATCTTATCATAGAATAATGTATCTCTACTTTGCCGACAGCTGCCGGATGCATGAATAATTTCCCTGCCCGAAGTCCATACTAGAATTATGGACAGTTTAACGGGAGGGACAGGCATGGCTATCCACTATCATTGCCGTCATTGCGGAACAAAGATTGGTTCTTTAGAGAACAGCTCTGTTCATTCAGAGCAGCTTGGCTTCCATAAGCTCAACGATCAGGAACGCCAGGAAATGATCTCCTATGATCAAACAGGAGATATGCATGTGAAAGCAATCTGTGAGGATTGCCAGGAATCACTGGAGCGCAATCCGGATTATCATCAGCAGGACTTCATTATTCATTAACAAGCTTTGGAGACGATCCAAAGCATTTTTCTATTTCTCCTTTGAGGCAATCATTGTTTTTGATAGAAACCGTTCTATAGATTCTTGTTGCATCCATAATTTATTTAGTAAGATTAATAATAGTTAAAATGATTTTGCAGACTGTCAGTTATCTGGCTCGATGGGCCTGGAATGGCATCTGCTTTTTGGCGGTTGAACTGCCAGAGCGCCCTGTGCGCTTTTTAAGATAAAAATCCTTGTAACTTTGAACCTATTTAGCTCCAGCGCCAGTACCATTGAGGAGTCGAGGCGCTTGCGCTATTAAAAGATAAAGGGAAACTTTGAACGTTGAGAACTGTCTAGCTCCAGCGCCTACCCCCTCGAGGTCATAAGCCAATCCTCCAAAAAGGCAAAGAACGCCTTTCTGAGAGGCTCGTCTTATGCTTGTCGGGGGTGATCGAGGCGCTTGCGCTTTTCGTTATAGGAGGGGCTTTCATGTTAGGTCTTAAAGAGATTATTAGCCGGCAGGATGATGTAAGTTCCATCTTGTCTGGCATAGAGGAAGGACTAAGGGAGCAGATGCTTGCCGGATTATCAGGATCGGCACGCACCTTGTTTTTGTCTTCGATATATGAGCATTCGGGAAGGCCGATGCTGGGTGTAACACACAACCTTCTGCAGGCACAGAAGCTATATGATGATATCGTCAATCTTGCAGGAGAATCGGAAGTGTTTTTGTATCCTGCAAATGAGTTGATTGCAGCGGAAATGGGGATTGCCAGCCCGGAATTAAAGGCCCAGCGGATTGAGGCTTTAAATTATTGGAGCAAACATAAGACAGGAATCATGATCGTCCCGATGGCCGGGTTAAGAAAGACTCTCCCGCCTCCAGGCCACTGGCAGAAATACCAGCTGTCTTTAAAAATTGGCGATGAATTGACTGATGATCAATTAAAAAGATTTGTCCAGATGGGATATGTCCGTTCGGAAATGGTTTCTTCCCCGGGAGAATTCAGTGTCAGGGGCGGAATTATTGATATCTATCCACTGACTGAGGCTGATCCAGTCAGGATTGAGTTATTTGATACAGAAGTTGATTCAATCCGGACTTTTTCTTTGGAGGACCAAAGGTCAAAAGAAAAATTAAACGAGATTTCGATTGGGCCTGCAACCGAAATCCCTCTTGATTCAGAGCACTTCCAGACAATAATTGAAAAACTGGAAAAGGGTTTGGGATCAAGCCTGAAAAAACTGAAAGACGATAAAGCGAAAACACAGCTGGCCCAAAATGTTGGCTATGAATTAGAACAGCTGCGAATGGGGAACAAGCCTGAACAGCTTTTCAAATACCTATCGTTTGCCTTTGAGGAAGGAAGTAGTTTAGTAGACTATCTCCCCGTCAATGGCTTAATTTTCATTGACGAAATCAGACGTGTGCAGGAAATGAACGACTCCCTTGATAAGGAAGAGGCCGAATGGTATACAAGTCTTTTAGGTGAAGGCCAGATTATTCATGATGTGAAGGTTTCCCACACCCTAAAAGAGTTTCTGCACCGTTCAAAGCATCCGATTACGTATATGTCACTGTTCCTGAGACATGTACCGAATACAAATCCGCAAAACATCATTAACGTCACCTGCAAACAGATGCAGAATTTCCATGGACAGATGCATGTGCTGAAAAGCGAGCTGGACAGATGGAAAAAGGGCAGATATTCGGTCGTATTCCTGGGTCCAGACCAAGAGAGGATCAAAAAGCTGCAAAGAGTGCTTGAGGATTATGAGATAGAAGCGGCATTTGTGAGTGAGGATGACCCGATTTTAACAGGGAAAATCCAAATTACAGAGGGCAGTCTGCAGACCGGCTTTGAGCTTCCAAGCCAAAAGCTGGCTGTTATTACCGAAGAAGAGCTTTTTAACAAACGCACGAAAAAGAAAGCACGCAGGCAAAAGCTTTCGAATGCAGAAAGAATTAAAAGCTATTCCGAACTGAAGGTTGGAGATTATGTCGTTCATGTTAATCACGGGATCGGAAAATATTTGGGGATTGAAACTCTGGAGATTAACGGGGTCCACAAAGATTATCTGCATATCCGCTACCAGGGCAGCGACAAACTGTATGTGCCAGTGGAACAGATTGATCTTGTCCAGAAGTATGTCGGCTCCGAAGCAAAAGAGCCAAAAATTTATAAGCTGGGCGGAAACGATTGGAAGCGGGTTAAGAAGAAGGTTCAATCCTCTGTTCAGGATATTGCGGATGATCTGATCAAGCTATATGCAGAGCGTGAGGCATCAAAAGGCTATGCCTTCAGTCCGGATGGGGATATGCAAAGGGAGTTTGAAGCGGCCTTCCCTTACCAGGAAACAGAGGACCAGATCCGCTCCATCCATGAAATTAAAATAGATATGGAGAGGGAGCGCCCGATGGACCGCTTATTATGCGGAGATGTGGGCTATGGGAAAACAGAAGTGGCTATCCGTGCTGCCTTTAAGGCGATTGCGGATGGAAAACAGGTTGCCATCCTCGTTCCGACGACCATTTTGGCTCAGCAGCACTATGAAACAATGAGAGAACGATTCCAGGATTACCCGATTGAAATTGGGCTTTTAAGCCGATTTAGAACAAAAAAGCAGCAGACCGAAACCCTTAAAGGCTTAAAGGCAGGGACTATTGACGTAGTTGTCGGCACACACCGGATTTTATCAAAGGATATTCAGTATAGAGATTTAGGCCTGCTCATTATTGATGAGGAGCAGCGCTTTGGTGTGACACATAAAGAAAAGATCAAGCAGCTTAAGACCAATGTGGATGTCCTTACACTGACAGCAACGCCAATCCCTAGAACCCTTCATATGTCAATGCTTGGCGTCAGGGACCTATCGGTCATAGAAACACCGCCTGAGAACCGATTCCCGGTCCAGACGTATGTGATGGAGTATAATGGTGCATTGGTTCGTGAAGCAATTGAAAGGGAACTGGCGAGGGATGGACAGGTCTATTTTCTATATAACAGGGTGGAGGATATAGAACGAAAAGCCGAGGAAATATCCATGCTGGTTCCAGATGCAAGGGTAACATATGCCCATGGGAAAATGACGGAAAATGAGTTAGAATCTGTTATGTTAAGCTTCCTGGAAGGCGAGTCCGATGTTCTCGTCAGCACAACGATCATTGAAACAGGCGTAGATATTCCAAATGTCAACACGCTGATTGTCCATGATGCAGACAAAATGGGTCTGTCCCAGCTTTATCAGCTTAGGGGCCGGGTTGGCCGTTCCAACCGGGTTGCCTACGCGTATTTCACATATCGAAAAGATAAAGTATTAACAGAAGTAGCTGAAAAGCGGCTTCAGGCCATAAAGGAATTTACAGAGCTCGGTTCAGGTTTCAAAATTGCCATGCGGGATTTATCAATCAGAGGCGCCGGCAATCTGCTTGGAGCCGAACAGCATGGATTCATCGACTCTGTCGGTTTTGATCTGTATTCGCAAATGCTTAAAGAAGCGATTGAAGAACGGAAAGATAAGCTCGATGGCGTCGAGGCAAAACAGGCTAAAATTGAGATTGACCTGGATGTTGATGCTTATATTCCTGATTTCTACCTGTCTGATGGCCATCAGAAAATAGAAATGTATAAGCGCTTCCGCGGCATTTCTTCGCTTGAAGATGTGGAAGAGCTCCAGGATGAGATGATCGACCGTTTTGGCGAGTATCCGGATGAGGTGGGTTATTTATTCCAGATTGCCGAAATGAAGGCCTACGGTGAATTTGCCGGAGTCGAGACAGTTAAACAATCCAAACAGGAAGTACTGATTCTTTTATCAGAAAAGGCCAGCGAGCATATAGATGGCCAGAAGATTTTCCAGATCACAAGCAAATACGGCAGAATGATCGGCCTGGGCATGGAAGGAAAGAAACTGAAAGCTGTCCTCCATATTAAAGGCGTCAAAACAAATGAATGGCTCAACATTGCATACGAAGTGATCAAAGGAATGCAGGAAGCGAAAAAGGAGCAGGAACATCCAACTGCGTAAATTTATGGAAACACCACTGTCAATAAAATGAAACAATAGAAATGTTTATCTCTTTCTGACGAGGGTAATTTTAAGTTGAAGGATCATTTGGAATGTTTATCCGTTTTTGGAATGAATAACATCTATGAGAAAAAGTTTTTGTGCACGTATATAACTTTCCATATGAAAGATACTAAGTTCAAACATGGCGATGCATTCATTTTCTCCCAATTATGGATCATAGCCAAAAGAGGAAAGAGTAAGTGCTGTGCTGGAGAAAGAGTTGTCTAGCTCCAGCGCTTAGCCCTTCGAGCCATAAGACAAATCACTCCAGAAATCGGGATCTTCCTGTGTGATTGGTCTTATGCTTGCCAGGGCTGAGCAAGGCGCTTCCGCTTTTCTATTAAATCATCAGATGAAAGTGAGGCAACGTTGGATGAAAGCAACAGGTATAGTTCGTCGAATCGATGATTTGGGTCGTGTAGTCATTCCTAAAGAAATCCGCAGAACACTGCGTATTCGTGAGGGGGACCCGCTGGAGATTTTCGTAGATCGTGATGGAGAAGTCATCTTAAAGAAATATTCACCAATCAGTGAACTGAGCGATTTTGCAAAAGAATATGCAGAAGCATTATATGACAGCCTGGGAAATCCAGTGTTAATCTGTGACAGAGATACTTACATTGCTGTTGCAGGAGGTTCTAAAAAGGATTACTTAAACAAAAACATAAGCGATCTTGTTGAAAAAACAATGGAAGAGCGCAGTTCAGTCCTGGTTAACCAGTCAGGCGACATCTCGCTTGTTGACGGGAACACAGAATCTTCCTCCGCTTATACAATTGGCCCAATCATTGCAAACGGCGACCCAATTGGAGCAGTTATCATTTTTGCAAAAGAAGATTCACTTGGCGACGTAGAACAAAAGGCAGTTGAAACTGCAGCAGGCTTCCTGGCCAGACAAATGGAATCATAAAAATGGATACTTAATGAAAGGGGTAGCGGAATGCTGCCTTTTTTCTTTGGGGTAGGAGGTGCCGCGCGTAAACTGGGTTGAAGTGCGCGTCAAAGTCTCGAATCAGCGCGTAATCGTAAAAGGAGCGCGCGTAAACAAAGGAATTCCGTGCACAAAGTAAGAGAGCGCCCGCAATTGAAGGAAATTCGCGCACAAAAGTCCCGGACTGGCGCGTAAACAAAAATTTAACGCGCGCAAGGTTAGTGAGCACTCAACCCAAGGATATCCGCGCGCAAAACCCCGACCCGCTCGTAAAAGAAAATATAACGTGCGAAAACAAAGATTTCCAGCGCAAATGGTTAATGAGCGTACACAATCGAAGGATATTCCCGCGTAAAAACACGAAAGCCGCGTGTACCCAAAAAACAACGTGCGCAATCCCGTTAAATCCGTGCACAATCAAAATTATCCGCATCCAACCCAAGCGTTCCCGCGCATAAAGCTTCAATATGCTATAATACTTTCGAATTCAATTGGAAGGAGATGGGCAATTGAAGCCCGTTCAGACATCTGGCGATTTGTTTAGAGGTGCGTTTATTCTGACGATCGCTGCCCTGATTACCAAAATTTTAAGTGCTGTTTACCGGGTCCCCTTTCAAAATATTGTCGGGGATGTAGGTTTTTATATATATCAGCAGGTCTATCCGTTCTATGGAATTATTATCGTGTTATCTACATATGGATTTCCTGTCATTATTTCAAAGCTTTATGCCGAGCATGCCGCTCTAAAGAAAGAGAAGGATATTCAGAACTTATTTGCCGTTTCTGCTTTTGTACTGTCCATAATAGGTTTTATCGGGTTCTCCATTCTGTATTGGGGTTCGGACTGGCTTGCTGTCAGGATGGGCGATCCGCAGCTGGCGATTTTACTCAGAGTGGTGGCGGCCATGTTTCTTCTTTTTCCTATTCTGTCCCTTTTCCGGGGCTATTTTCAAGGCAAAGGAGACATGGTTCCGACCGCAGTTTCCCAGGTGGGTGAACAGCTTGTCAGAGTCATTACCATCCTGATGGCCGCATATTTGCTTGTTAAGGGTGGAAATTCTTTATACATGGTGGGGGGCGGGGCCCTTTTTGGGGCCATAACCGGCGGACTTATTGCCATCCTGATTTTAATCACCTTCTTTTATATAAAAGAAAGAAAAAACCTGCCGTCCGCCATTGCCATCGATTTAAAAAAAAGCGGCAAGCTGGCCAAAACAATTATCATACAGGGATTTGCCATCTGCATCAGCAGCCTCGTGCTTATTTTTATTCAGCTGGCAGATTCGTTCAATTTATACTCGCTTTTATTAACATCCGGAATTGAAGGGGAGGAAGCGAAAGCGCTGAAAGGTGTGTATGACCGCGGTCAGCCGATTGTTCAGCTGGGCATTGTTGTGGCAACATCCATGTCCCTGTCGCTGGTGCCGCTCATTTCCAAAGAAAAAATGAGAAATCAGCCTGCATTCCTTCATAATAAAATCAGACTTGCCCTTCAAATCGGCATTCTCGTTGGGGCTGCAGCAACGGTGGGCCTCTGGAATATCATAAGGCCTGCAAATATTATGCTGTTCGAAAACCCATCAGGATCAGATGTCCTGGCGATTCTTAGTCTGCTGATATTGCTGAGCAGCCTGATCATCACAATCACAGGAATCCTGCAAGGACTGGGATTTATCTTTTTTCCGGCAGCGGCCATTCTGATGGGATTTGCGGCAAAACTTAGCCTGAACATCCTATTGGTGCCTAATTACGGCACAGCTGGCGCAGCGGCCGCATCATGCCTGGCACTTGCTGCCGTCTTAATTCTTCTTATCGTAAAGCTGCGGGTATATTTGAAAATATCATTGCTTTCTCTTCGCTTTTTAGTGGTGGCCGGTTTTGCTGTTTTAATGATGTCGATTGTTTTGCAGCTGTACCTTCAGGCCACAGCCATGCTGCCAATATCTGAACCGGGCAGAATGTTTGCCGGATTCCAGGCATTAAGCGGCGTAGCGCTGGGAGGCTTTACGTATTTGTATATCGTGTTTAAAGGCAATACTTTTAAAGAGGAAGAGCTTGCTCTGCTTCCGCTTGGAAGCAAACTCATGTTCTTGCTTCCCAAAAAGACTAGGAGATGAATCACTTTATGAAAAAAATAACCATTCTCGGGCTTGGAGCAGGAGACTTGGATCAGCTTCCTTTTGGTGTATATCGAAAACTTAAACAGGCAAAGGTCTTATACCTGCGGACAAAGGAGCATCCGGTTCTGCGCGATCTCGAACAAGAAGGGCTGACTTATCAGTCTTTTGATCATATCTACGAAAAGCATGAGCAATTTGAAGAAGTGTATGAGGAAATTTGTGAGTTTCTCTTGGAAGAAGCCATTGCCAAAGAGGTTACTTATGGAGTTCCAGGCCATCCGCTTGTTGCGGAACGTACGGTGCAGCTTCTCATAGAGCGTGCCCCGCAAAAAGGCATTGAGATTATGATTGAAGGAGGACAAAGCTTCCTTGATCCTTTATTTCAGGCTTTGAAAATTGATCCGATCGAAGGATTTCAGCTTCTGGATGGAACCGATTTAAACAGAGATGAGATCCAGGTGACCCACCACGTCATCATTGGACAGGTTTATGATCAGTTTGCTGCGAGCGACGTCAAGCTGACACTGATGGAAAAACTGCCTTACGATTACGAGGTTTATATTGTAACAGCAGCCGGCAGCAAGGATGAGGTTATTAAACAAGTGCAGCTGCATGAACTGGATCATAATATGGAGCTGAATAACTTAACTTCTGTATATGTGCCTCCTGTGAAAGATGATGCAGTTCTCTATAAAGATTTTTCAAAACTGCGGAGCATTATTGCAGAACTGCGGGGGCCAAACGGATGCCCATGGGATAAGAAGCAAACTCATGAATCATTGAAGAAATATTTAATTGAAGAAGCCTATGAGCTGATTGAAGCAATTGATAATGAAGATAGCGGGCATATGACAGAAGAATTGGGAGATGTCCTTCTCCAGGTGATGCTTCATGCACAGATTGGCGAGGATGAGGGCTATTTTACCATCGATGATGTAATTGAGGGCCTTTCTGAAAAAATGGTCCGCCGCCACCCTCATGTCTTTGGTGATGTCGAGGCTGAAGATGAAGAGGATGTGCTGAAGAATTGGCAGAGCATTAAGCAGGAAGAAAAGGGTGAAAAGCAGGAATCCATGATGGATTCTATCCCGAAATCATTCCCGAACTTAATGAGAGCGGCTGAAATTCAGAAAAAAGCAGCAAAAGTCGGCTTTGACTGGAAGGAAGTCGAGCCTGCCTGGGAGAAGGTAAAAGAAGAGATTGCCGAATTCGAGAAGGAAGCGGTAAAATTCAGCTCTGAAATGGAGTCGGAATTTGGCGATATCCTGTTTGCGCTTGTGAATATTTCACGTTTCTATAAAATTGATGCCGAAGAAGCTGCGAGAAAAACCAATGAAAAATTCATCCGACGTTTTACATATGTGGAAGGACGGGTAATAATGAGCGGCAGAAAATTTGAAGACTTTACGCTTGAACAGCTCGATGAATTCTGGAATGAGGCAAAAGCCAAAGGTTATTAATAGAGGGAGTGGGAAAAAGATGAGATTAGATAAATTTTTAAAAGTATCCAGGCTTATAAAGAGAAGAACACTGGCAAAAGAAGTCTCTGATCAGGGAAGGATCTCAATAAATGGACAGCAGGCCAAAGCAAGCTCAACCGTTAAAGTGGGAGATGAACTTCAAATCCGCTTCGGGCAGAAGCTGGTAACGGTCAAAGTAGAGCGCCTGCAGGAAACGACCCGCAAGGAGGAAGCAGCGGAAATGTACTCGATTGTTAAGGAAGAGAAAGTAGAATCGGAGGCATAAGGCCTGTGCTTATGGAGATTGGCCGATAAAAGAGCAAAGTTGGCCGTTAAATTACCGTTTTAGGCCGATAGAATCTTCATATTGGCCGTTAAATCTTAATTTAACGGAATTTCGTCCGGTTTCATAGTTCCAAATTCAGCAGGACCTCCGCTTTTCCTATTGGCTTGTTCTATTTTAATCCCGCTTTTCATAAACATGTACAAAAAGGTTGTACTATGCAGATTGCGGGGGATAAATAATGAGTCAATATTATGAGTCAAATTCAAACAAAACCAATACTCAGGAACATGATGTCGTTATGAGAGGCAGAAGACTGCTCGATATTACAGGCGTTAAACAGGTCGAAAGCTTTGATAATGAAGAGTTTTTGCTGGAGACAGTGATGGGATTTCTTGCGATTAGAGGGCAGAACCTGCAGATGAAGAATCTGGATGTGGACAAGGGAATTGTTTCCATCAAGGGGAAGGTATTTGACCTCGTTTATATTGACGATCAGAATGGAGATAAAGCTAAAGGATTCTTTAGCAAGTTGTTCCGATGACGCTGACCACTCAATTTGTGACCATGCTGGCGATGGTCGGCATGGGAAGTGTATTTGGGGCTGCCCTTGATACGTATAATCGTTTCCTGCAAAGAACCAAGCGGAAAAGCTGGCTTGTATTTATTAATGACATTCTTTTTTGGCTTGTCCAGGGACTGGCAATCTTCTATATTTTATTTCTGGTGAATAAAGGCGAGTTAAGGTTTTATATTTTCATTGCTTTGCTGTGCGGTTTTGCCGCTTATCAAAGCCTATTTAAAAAAATGTATCTGCGGGTATTGGAGATATCCATCCGGATGGCGATCTCCATATACCGCTTTTTCGTGAAGACCATTACTTTGCTCATCTATAAGCCCATCCAGGGTCTTATTATGGCGTTAATTGCGATAGCCGTTATGCTTGGAAAAGGACTTTATTCCCTTTTAAAAGTCATACTTCGAGTCTTTTGGTTCATCTTAAAAATGATTTTTCTGCCTGTCAAATGGATTTTGTCACTTTTGTGGAAATTATTGCCGAAAAAGATTAAAAAAACAGTCGAGAAGTTATATAATAAATTGGCAGGATATTTACAGCTGATAAAGAATTATGTTTTAAAATGGATTGCAAAGTGGAAGAAACCTAAAGAGTAAGGAGGGAGTGCGGAAATGAGTGTCACCAAGAAGAAAAATGTAGCCAAAATGGAAACCAGCTATGTCAAACAGCAGGAAGCAGCAGAGATCAGTGCGGGCCGTAAGAAAAAGCTATTATTTCGCAGATTAGCGGCATTTTTCACACTGGCAGCCGTCGTTTCATTTTTTATGATCTCTACACTCGTTTCGCAGTCTGCTGCTCTGGAAGAAAAAGTAGAAGTGAAAACCAGGCTGGACCAGGAGCTTTCTGACCTGGAGAAGAAGGAAGTTATGCTCGAAGAAGAAATTGTTAAGCTGAATGATGATGAGTATATCGCGAAGCTTGCCCGCAAAGATTACTTCCTATCTGACAATAACGAAATCATTTTTAACCTCCCTGAAGAAGAGACGGAAAAAGAAAAGAAAAAGGAAAAAAAGGCTGACTGACGCTTTATTGACACTCTTTTTTTGGTTTCTGTATAATATATAATAAGTTTGATTTAAATATTTCAAGGAGGCAATTTTTTTAATGTCAATCGAAGTAGGCAGCAAGTTAAAAGGAAAGGTCACAGGCATTACAAAATTCGGAGCATTTGTGGAGCTGCCGGAAGGCTCAACGGGTCTGGTACACATAAGTGAAGTCGCTGACAAGTATGTAAAAGATATTAATGAGCACCTCAAAGTGGGTGACATGGTTGAAGTGAAAGTCATTAATGTCGAAAAGGACGGCAAGATTGGATTATCCATCAAAAAGGCAAAAGACCGGCCTGAGCGTTCTGAAAGACCTGAAAGAGGCGACAGAAAAGAATTCAGACCTAATACAAACTCTGGCCGACCTCGCCATAACAGATCAAACGACCATCGCCCTAAAGAAAACTTTGAAGCCAAAATGGCTCGTTTCCTAAAGGACAGCGAAGATCGTCTGTCGTCGCTAAAGCGCCATACTGAATCCAAACGAGGAGGAAGAGGCGCTAAACGGGGATAACTTGCTGCTGATCGATCTATCTATATAGCAGGATGGAAAACAAGTCCGATGGGGCTTGTTTTTTTGTGTTGTTTAACGCTGTAAATTCTGCAGGCAGCTTATTAATAGTGAAACCTTGATACAGTGCGAAGTGACCGATATATGGTAAAAGTAGCCAATATATTGAAAATCTGGCCGATAAACCTGAAAAAGCGACCGATAAACTGGAAGGGAATTAAACAGTTTAATCAATTGCTTGGTAAAATCTAAAATTATGTTCTGAAAGAAGAAAAAATCCTCAAAATCCATCAAAAAAACGCCAGCCTAAGGCTGACGCTCTTTTGAAATGACCCGTACGGGATTCGAACCCGTGTTACCGCCGTGAAAGGGCGGTGTCTTAACCGCTTGACCAACGGGCCGTGGAAGATAACATTCTAAGTTGTCCAGCTTCAGCGCCTACCCCCTCGAGGTCACAAGCCGCTCCTCCCAAAAAGGTAAAGAACACCTTTCTGTGCGGATCGTCTTGTGCTTGTCGGGGTGACCGAGGCGCTTCCGCATTTCAATAGTCCAGCTTAAGAGCGTAGGGGCTCGAGGTCATAAGCCAATCTGTTAAAAAGGTAAAATGCAACCTTTCTGCCATTTTGTCTTATGCTTGTCGCCCCTGGGCAACGCGCTTCCGCATTTCATGATAGCGGCGGAGGGGATCGAACCCCCGACCTCACGGGTATGAACCGTACGCTCTAGCCAGCTGAGCTACACCGCCATGTTTTAATAGATTTATAGCTGCGCTCTGAAGCACAAGATTTATAATACAAATTTTTAAAAAGGAAGTCAATAAGATATTTAAAGAAATATGTCGTAAATCTCCCTTGCCTCTTCGTCAATTTCTTCCATGCTTCTCTTTCCGATGAAAGCTATCATTCCAAGGGTTTGTTTACTTTTTTTGTAAGAATCCAGTCCAACTTCAGCAGGTCCAATTTTAAATCTTGTTACCTATCCCCATATATAGTGGAAAACCGTCGAACGAAAAGCCTGGGCTTGTCTGCTATTTTGACAAACTTCTGGAGCGCTGGATTTTATAATTGTCAGCAACGATAAAAATATGGGGAGTGTAGTTTAATGGAAAAGGTAGAAAGGAATGTAATGGAGCCGATCGGGGAAGTGCCCTTCAACAAACCGAAACTGGATTTTGCCAAAGGCTTAAAAAAACTCCACTCAGGGTTGGAGAATTTCTTTCTGAAAAAAGGCTATGTTCTGCTGATCATTGGCTTTTTGCTTGGAAGAGCCTTGATATTGGCGAAGCTTACCCCATTTAGCCTTCCGTTTTTTGCCGCAGTTTATTTCATACGTAGGGATAAGGCGCCCCTGGCACTAGTGGGATTAATGGCCGGTGCTGCCACATTGTCCATCTCCAATGCTGTATCCGCTTTTGGAATAACTTTCATCTTTTTATTTGCCTTCCGGGTCTCGAAAAAATGGCTGCATAATGAAATCAGGGCCCTGCCTTTTTTTGTATTCTTCACTCTTTTAGGAGGCAAGCTCCTGGAGGCATTCATTATGAAGGGCCAGCTGACTTTATATGATGGAATGATGACCGGTGTTGAGTCAGGTCTTGGCTTCATTCTAACGCTAATTTTTCTGCAGGGGCTGCCGCTGCTTTCGATTAATAAACGCAGACAATCACTGAAAACCGAAGAAATCGTCTGTCTGATCATTATGCTGGCTTCTGTTATGACGGGAACAATAGGCTGGACTGTCTATGATCTTTCAGTCGAGCATATTATGTCACGCTATCTTGTCCTTCTCTTTGCCTTTGTGGCAGGAGCAACAGTCGGTTCTACAGTAGGGGTGGTAACCGGCCTGATCTTCTCCCTTGCGAATATATCGAGCTTTTATCATATGAGTCTGCTAGCCTTCGCGGGTCTATTAGGCGGTCTTTTAAAAGAAGGCAGGAAGTTCGGTGTGGCATTCGGCCTTCTGATTGCGACACTCCTGATGGGCATGTATGGAGAAGGAAGCGGAAACCTCATGAAAACTCTGTCCGAAACAGGCGCAGCGATTCTCTTATTTTTATTAACTCCGCAGGCTTTAACGATGAAATTGGCCAAGCAAGTCCCGGGAACACCTGAATATGCCGCTGAGCAGCAGCAATATATGAGAAAAATGCGCGATGTGACAGCACAGCGTGTTGCCCAGTTCTCAAGCGTCTTCCAGGCCCTTTCTAAAAGCTTCTCCTCTCATGATGAGCCTTCTGAATGGGAAGAAGACGGTGACAGGGAAGTGGATTATTTCTTAAGCAATGTAACTGAAAAAACATGCCAGACCTGCTTTAAGAAAGATCATTGCTGGTCAAAGAACTTTAA
The DNA here is from genome assembly GCF_964223445.1 of Cytobacillus sp. Classification (NCBI taxonomy): domain Bacteria; kingdom Bacillati; phylum Bacillota; class Bacilli; order Caryophanales; family Bacillaceae; genus Cytobacillus; species Cytobacillus sp. Next base: position 8,040 of record NZ_CAXQGS010000091.1, on the reverse strand, counting down.
TACAACCTATGACTATATGATGGATATTATGCATGATGTGGATAACAATGAAGGTTCCCTTTCTCCAAAGCTTGCGAGAGATTGGGAAAAGTACTGCACAAGATCGAAAAAAGTGACTGAAGCTGTACAGCAGGAGCTTACATATTTTAAGGCGAACCAAAAGCTCAAGAAGCAGGTTCAGGAAAGCAGAAGGCTGGTAGCTGATCAGCTGATGGGTGTTTCGGAGGTGATGGGTGATTTCGCTAAAGAAATCCAGCGGGAGCGGGAAAATCATCATAAACAGGAAGAACAGATACTTGAAGCGCTTCAAGAGTTTGGCATTCATATCGAGCAGGTGGAAATCTACAGCCTGGAGCAGGGAAATGTCGACATTGATATGACCATCCCATATTGCCAGGGGCATGGAGAATGCGAAAAGCTAATTGCACCGATGCTATCTGATATTTTGGGAGAAACAATATTAGTAAATTCAGAGGAATGCGCCGCGTTCCCGAATGGATACTGCCATGTCACATTCCGGTCAGCCAAGGCATTCGTGGTGGAAACAGGCGTTGCACATGCTGCGAAGGACGGCGGTTTAGTATCAGGCGACAGCTATTCCACTATCGAGCTGGGCTGCGGAAAGTATGCGATTGCCATCAGTGATGGAATGGGCAATGGGGAAAGGGCTCACGCGGAAAGCCAGGAAACACTTCAGCTACTGCAAAAAATTCTTCAATCGGGCATTGAAGAGCAGGTTGCCATTAAATCAGTCAATTCCGTTCTTTCATTAAGGACCACAGACGAAATATTCTCCACCTTGGATTTAGCAATGATTGATCTGCAGAATGCCGACGCGAAATTTTTGAAAATTGGATCAACTCCAAGCTTTGTAAAGAGAGGCCATAAAGTGATGAAAATTCAGGCCAGCAATCTCCCTATGGGCATTATCCAGGAATTTGATGTAGATGTTGTCAGTGAGCAGCTTAAAGCGGGAGATTTGCTGATTATGATGAGTGATGGCGTTTTTGAAGGGCCAAAACATGTTGAGAATTTTGATTTGTGGATGAAGCGCAAGGTATCCGAGTTAAAGACGGACGATCCTCAAGAAGTGGCCGATTTAATTATGGAAGAGGTGATCAGGTCACGATCCGGAAATATTGAAGATGATATGACGGTGGTGGTGTCAAAGGTCAAACACAATACTCCTAAATGGACCAGCATCCCCGTACATGCCATCCGCCAAAAGGCCAACTGATTAATTTGCTCATAGTTAAATAACTCAATAGGTCTCTGAAGTTAGGTAATTGTCCAGCTCCAGCACCTACCCCCTCGAGGTCACAAGCCAAGCTTCCCAGAAAGGCAAAGTACGCCTTCCCGTGAGGCTAGTCTTGTGCTTGTCTGGGGTGAACAAGGTGCTTCCGCATTTCTTAGGTATATTTCCCCTCCTTTCAGTCGAAAATGCTAACAACTCAGAATGTGGAGGGGAGTTTCAAATGAAAACAGGAACACTGAAACAAATTTTACTGATAACGGATGGCTGTTCAAATCAGGGTGAAGATCCTGTTGCCATGGCGGCACTGGCCAAGGAGCAGGGTATAACTGTGAATGTAATCGGAGTCATGGAGCAGGATGTCATTGATGAACAGGGAATGAATGAAATTGAAGGAATCGCAATGTCAGGAGGCGGAGTCAGTCAGGTTGTCTACTCTCAGCAGCTGTCCCAGACGGTACAGATGGTGACGAGAAAAGCCATGACCCAGACACTTCAGGGAGTTGTGAATAAAGAGCTCCAGCAGATCCTGGGCGGCTCAAAAACAATGGAAGACCTTCCGCCTGATCAGCGGGGGGAAGTGATGGAGGTCGTGGATGAACTCGGTGAAACGGTTGAACTTGAAGTGCTGATTCTCGTGGATACCAGTGCAAGCATGAAGCATAAGCTTCCTACCGTAAAAGAAGCCTTGCTGGATCTCTCCCTAAGTCTTAATGCCCGATCTGGTGATAACCGTTTTTCCGTATTCGTATTTCCCGGGAAAAAGAAAGATGTCGAAAAACTGCTGGATTGGACACCGAATCTTGAATCTCTGACCAGTATTTTCTCGAAATTGACAACAGGCGGGATTACGCCTACAGGTCCGGCCATTCATGAGGCACTAAACCATTTTAAGAAAAAACGTTCATTAAGGAGTCTGCTTTCCCGTGATGATGAATCATTCTTTGAAGAGTCAGTGTAAAGTAAACCCTGGTACTGTAATTGAAGGAAAGTGGCACCGAAACCGATATACCATTATTAAGGAATTGGGGTATGGTGCTAATGGGATTGTGTATCTCGCCAAAAACCAAAATCAGCAGGTTGCTTTGAAAATGAGTGATAACGGGATGTCCATCACGTCTGAAGTGAACGTCCTTAAATCCTTTGCAAAGGTCCAAGGCTCTGCCCTCGGGCCTTCTTTGCTTGATGTGGATGATTGGGAAAGAAGGAGTGGAAAGGTTTCGTTCTATGCAATGGAATATATACAGGGCCCTGATTTGCTGACCTTTATCCAGCAAAAAGGATCCTCCTGGACCGGTGTCTTAATCGTACAGATGCTGAATGATCTTGATTCCTTGCATAAAGCGGGCTGGGTTTTCGGTGATTTAAAGCCGGATAATTTGATCGTAACAGGCCCACCCTCAAAAATACGTACGATTGATGTGGGTGGAACCACTATTCAAGGCAGGGCGATAAAAGAATTTACCGAGTTTTATGATCGCGGCTATTGGGGATTGGGGACCAGAAAGGCTGACCCTGCCTACGATCTTTTTGCTGCAGCCATGATTTTAATCAATACAGCATACCCGAAAAGATTTGCTAAGACAACAGGTGACCTCAAACAGCTCAAAATGATGGTCCGCCAAAAGAAAGAACTGCTGAAATACGAAGATGTTATTCTAAATGCCCTGCAAGGAAACTATAGCTCGGCAGGTGAAATGAGAAATGATATGCTCCAGCTCACCCGTTCCAACCCGCCGCAAAGGAGCACGGGAAACAGGAATGCCGGACAATCAGCTGGTCCTCTGCCCGCCAGCAGGCAAATGTACAGGCAAAAAAAGCAGAAAGGGAGTATCTTTGAAACCCTGCTGATTACCCTTATCGTGACGCTTCTTTATTTCTTCTATATTTATGGGCAGCTGCTTTAAATTAGTGAAAAATGAAACTTTCTTCTCCCTGATCCGTATAGTAAGCTTAATCCCTTTTGATATTTACCCTTTAAAAATGATATGCTTTTCTATATGAAGGATTATGCTGCCCTTTGCAGGGGTAGTGATAAAGTGAAACTTCAATTAGAGGATAATCTTTTTCTGATTGTCAGCAATAAATACATTTCAAACGGATAAGGAAGAAGCCTATGCTCCAAGAGAAAGTGAGTGCTTTCCTTAAGAAAAAGGGACTGGATTTAAACAATAAGAAAATAGTAGTCGGTGTATCAGGAGGTCCGGATTCAATCGCCCTGCTCCATTATTTTTGGAGCCGGAAACAGCAGCTTCAAATCGAACTAATCGCCGCACATGTTGATCATATGTTCAGAGGCGAAGAATCCTTTCAGGACGCCTTGTTTGTGAAGGGTTACTGCAAAGAGAAAGCCATTCCATTTGAAATGGAAAGAGTGAATGTACCTGAATATATGGAGAAATCCGGGAAGAGTTCCCAGACAGCTGCAAGGGATTGCCGCTACAGCTTCTATCAAAGAACCGCCACGAAGTATGAGGCAGACTTTATAGCGCTTGGACATCATGGCGATGATCAGGTTGAAACCATATTAATGCGGCTTACAAGGGGAAGCGCCGGCAGCGCACGGGCAGGAATTCCCTTCATGCGCCCATTTGGCGATTATTTTATCATCCGACCTTTCCTATGCTTGAATAGAGCAGAAATCGAAGGCTACTGCCTGAAAGAACGCCTGAACCCCCGGCGGGATCCAAGCAATGAAAAAGGCGTATACAGCCGCAACCGATTCAGGCAGGAAGTGCTCCCATTCCTGAGAAAAGAAAATCCTCAGGTGCATGAGCATTTTCAAAGATTCAGTGAAGATTTGCAAAGTGATGAAGCATATCTGCAGGAATTAACTGTCCATAAAATGAATACAGTAATGAAAAAGAATGCCAATGAGGAAATTAGTATGGATATCGATGCTTTCGAGGCAATGCCAATGCCTTTACAAAGGAGAGGGATTCAACTAATATTAAACTATCTTTATAAGGAAAGGCCGGCATCGTTATCGGCATCTCATATAGAGAGCATTTTTTCCTTAATGAAAAGTCCTCATCCATCGGGAAATTTAGATTTTCCAGGCGGTTTACACATTGTACGCTCCTACCGGCAATGCCACTTCTTATTCCCGAAGGAACCTGTACAATCCTATCGTTATGAAGTCTTCGAACCTGCAAGCATTATACTCCCAAACGGCGGATCGATTATCCTTGAATATGCTGACTGTCCTGAAGGAATTCTAAACAATGATACCCTGGTATTAGGCAGGGAGGATGCTTCTCTTCCAATCATTATCAGGACAAGAGAAAAGGGAGACCGCATGACGCTAAAAGGAATGCAGGGGTCCCGAAAGATTAAGGACATTTTCATCGATCATAAAGTATCGCTGCATGATCGGAAAACCTGGCCGATTGTGACAGATGCACAAGGCAGGATCCTGTGGGTGCCTGGTTTGAAGAAATCACATGATGATAGGCAGCAGCAATCTTGTACCAGTTATATTATTTTAAAATACATAAAGCAATGATCTTCTAGGGGGCACAATAAATGATGAAAAATGATATTGAAAAAGTACTGATTTCGGAAGAGGAGCTGCAGGATAAGATTAAATCCCTTGCTGCTGAACTTACTGAAGAATACCAGGACCGATTCCCGCTTGCCATTGGGGTTTTAAAAGGAGCCATGCCTTTCATGAGCGACCTTCTAAAGCGCGTGGATACATATCTTGAGATGGACTTCATGGATGTATCAAGCTATGGAAATGCAATGGTTTCTTCAGGAGAAGTGAAAATTCTGAAAGACCTTGATACTTCTGTGGAAGGCAGAGATATTCTAATCATCGAGGATATCATAGACAGCGGCTTGACACTCAGCTACCTTGTTGAGCTGTTCCGTTACAGAAAAGCGAAAAGCATTAAGATTGTAACACTGCTTGACAAGCCAACAGGAAGAAAGGCTGATATCAAAGCTGATTATGTAGGATTTATTGTTCCTGATGAATTCGTAGTCGGCTACGGTCTGGATTACGCGGAAAAATACCGTAATCTTCCATATATTGGGGTCCTGAAGCCGGAAGTATACAGCAATAAAGATTAAGGAAATCCTAAGCAATGATCTTGTATTAAAGCCCTTTACTGCAACATGAATCACCCGGTTTTAAGAAGTCTAATTCCTTGTATTGGCACGATTTTCTATGATACTATACACTATAGTTTGTTTACCGTGGGAGGAGGTAAGGGATGAATCGGATCTTCCGGAATACCATCTTTTATTTATTAATATTTTTAGTCATTATTGGAGTTGTCAGCTTCTTTAACGGCAACAATGAACCAACGGAGCACATCTCTTATAATAAATTTGTTGATCACTTGGAAAGCGGCGATATTACGTCCATTTCCCTTCAGCCTGAGAGAGGTGTATTTGAAGTAAGGGGTCAGCTAGAAGGATATGAAGAAGGAAAATACTTCCTGACTTATATCATGAACAATGATAATATCCTTGACCGTGTGGATCAATTAGCCCAGTCTTCAGATGTTGAAGTCATGCCGGCTAAGGAAACAAGCGGATGGGTGACATTCTTTACGTCAATCATTCCTTTCATCATCATCTTCATACTATTCTTCTTCCTGCTGAATCAGGCGCAGGGCGGAGGAAGCCGTGTGATGAACTTCGGCAAAAGCAAAGCCAAGCTATATGATGAAAGCAAAAAGAAAGTGCGCTTTAAAGATGTTGCAGGCGCCGATGAAGAAAAGCAGGAGCTTGTAGAGGTCGTTGAGTTCCTTAAAGATCCGCGCAAGTTTGCTGAATTGGGAGCAAGAATTCCTAAAGGGGTTCTTCTTGTAGGACCTCCGGGAACAGGTAAAACCTTGCTTGCACGGGCAGCAGCCGGTGAAGCAGGCGTTCCGTTCTTCTCTATAAGCGGTTCTGATTTCGTCGAAATGTTCGTAGGTGTGGGTGCTTCCCGTGTCCGTGACTTATTCGAAAATGCGAAAAAGAACGCGCCATGTATTATTTTTATCGATGAAATTGATGCTGTAGGACGCCAGCGTGGTGCCGGCCTTGGCGGCGGACACGATGAACGCGAGCAGACCCTTAACCAGCTATTAGTTGAAATGGATGGATTTGGAGCAAATGAAGGAATTATCATCATTGCTGCCACAAACCGTCCGGATATTCTTGACCCGGCATTATTGCGTCCGGGACGTTTTGACAGACAGATTACGGTTGACCGCCCAGATGTCAAAGGCCGTGAAGCAGTGCTTAAAGTACATGCCCGCAATAAGCCTTTAGATGAGTCGGTTAACTTAAAGAGCATTGCGATGCGTACACCTGGATTTTCAGGTGCAGACCTTGAAAATCTATTGAATGAAGCAGCGCTTGTAGCAGCACGCCGAAATAAGAAAAAAGTCGATATGGAAGATATCGATGAAGCAACAGACCGCGTTATTGCAGGACCAGCTAAGAAAAGCCGTGTTATTTCCCAAAAGGAAAGAAACATTGTTGCTTTCCACGAAGCGGGTCATACAGTCATCGGTTTAGTGCTCGATGAAGCTGAAATGGTTCATAAAGTGACAATTGTGCCGCGCGGCCAGGCTGGCGGATATGCAGTCATGCTTCCGAAAGAAGACCGCTACTTCCAGACGAAGCCTGAGCTTCTCGACAAAATTGTCGGCTTGCTTGGCGGCCGTGTTGCGGAGGAAATCGTGTTCGGCGAAGTGAGTACAGGTGCCCATAATGACTTCCAGCGTGCGACAGGTATTGCCCGCCGCATGGTAACTGAATTTGGAATGAGCGACAAGCTTGGACCATTGCAGTTCGGACAGTCTCAGGGCGGCCAGGTCTTCCTTGGACGTGACTTCCATAATGAACAGAACTATTCGGATGCAATCGCTTATGAAATCGATCTTGAAATCCAGCGCATTATCAAAGAATCTTATGAAAGAGCAAGAAAGCTCTTAACGGAAAACCGCGATAAGCTGAATCTGATCGCCAATACATTACTTGAAGTCGAAACGCTTGATGCGGAGCAAATCAAGCATCTATCAGAACATGGCAGACTGCCTGACCGTTCAGTGACTTCCATTTCAACTGATGAAGATGTGAAAGTGAACATCAGCATCAAGAAAGAGGATCCTGCTGAAACAGGCGAAATTCCTGAAACCAGGGAAGGCTCAAGCCCTGCAGAAGCGGATGTGCCTCCTGCCATCGATGAAGAACGCAAAGACAAATAACCAAAAAGCGCCTTTATGGGCGCTTTTTTTGCGGAAAGAATATCAATTGCCAAACCGGCTGGAATTTTCGATTACACGAAACAATAACAGTTGTGATATGATGTTTTCAGTGAAAAAATAAAGCTATTGAGCTTTTTTAAATAATCATAAAGTGGTGAGAATGTTGATTTTTGTTTTCGACGTGGGAAATACGAATATCGTTCTGGGTGTCTATGACCAAGATGAATTAAAGCATCATTGGCGAATTGAAACTAACCGGAATAAAACAGAAGATGAATACGGAATGATTGTGAAGTCTCTGTTTGAGCATGTTAATCTTTCCTTTTCAGATATAGATGGCATTATCATTTCCTCTGTAGTGCCGCCAATCATGTTTTCGCTTGAAAGAATGTGTCAGAAATACTTCCATGTTAAGCCCCTTGTCGTGGGTCCTGGAATCAAGACAGGCTTAGTTTCCATGATTCTACCTGGAATGTATGTGGTCTGGAAATGGAAGGAGCGCATTATCAAAAAGCGATTCAGGCAGCTTCCAGATTACGTGGAAGTATAGACGAGAATGTGCAGGTAAGATATGCGTAT
>NZ_CAXQGS010000090.1:0-11912 GCF_964223445.1 Cytobacillus sp. | reverse complement strand
GCCGTTTTCGTGCCGGCGTTTTTTCCTCCAACGATATCGTGCGAATTATCGCCGACCATAATTGCTTCTTCAGGCTTCGCAAACAGCAGGCTCAATGCCTTCAGGATTGGCTCCGGATCGGGCTTTGGCTTATCCACATGGTCGAGCGTAACAACCACGTCGAAAAACTGGTCAAGATTTGTCAGCTTTAGGCCCTTTTCAACTACATTGGAAACTTTCGTCGTAACAATGCCCAGTTTATATCCCGACTCTTTTAATGTCCGAATCGTTTCAAACACACCGGCAAATTCCTTTACAAGCACGTCGTGGTTCTTAATATTGTACTCCCGGTAAACCGAGATCATCTCCTCCACTTTTTCCGGGTTGATGGACTCGAAGGTTTCATGCAGGGTCGGCCCCATGAACGGGAGAACATCTTCCCGCTGATAGCGGTCAGGATAATATTTTCCCAGCGTATGCAAAAACGAGGAAATAATCAATTCATTTGTGTCAATCAATGTTCCATCTAAGTCAAATAATAGTGTGTTAATGCTCATATGTTGCTTCCTTTCTTTTTGCCAGATCAGCACGCTTCCAGATCGATGCCACTGCTAACGTCAGAATAATTGCCACTCCCAGGCGGATCAGCAGAAGCGGTAATACCGGAATGCCAAGTGGCACAAAAATCAAAGTATCTTCAACGACGGCATGGCAGGCAACGAGGAAAATAAATGCGATCGTTACATCTCGTTTGCTGACGCCATCTTCCTCTACTGCCTGAATCATGACGCCCGCCCCATATGCAAGGCCAATCAGCAAACCGGCTGCAAGAGTGGTAGACGTATTTTCTTTCATTCCAAGTGCCCTGGTCACAGGCGCCATCCATTTTGAAAAAACAGCAAGCCATTGCTTATCTTTTAAGATTTGAATAATAATCATCAGCGGTATGACGATGATGGCAAGCTGGAGAATACCGAGCAATGCAGTCTGCAGTGCATCCAGCAGGATTGGCATTGCACCGGATACCTGTTCTTCTTTTGCCGGAATAAATCCGTACTTAGCCGTTTTGGATCCTCCCTGCCAAACAAGGTTTATGACAATTGCGCTTAAAAGCGCCAGTCCGATGCGAACTGCCAGAACGACCCAAAGCTTAACGCCGACCTTCAATGCCACTCCTGTTTCAATCAGCATATTATGTGAAAAAGACAGCATGACGGCAATAATAAATACTTCTTTTACCGAGAGATCGAGTGTTAAAATGGCTCCAATCCCCGCATACAAATTCAAGAAGTTCCCCAATACAAGCGGTATGGCTGCATCTCCTGACAGCCCAATCAGATTCATAAGGGGCGTGATCAGCCTGATGACCCATGGAAGCACTGGCGTATGCTGCAGCAGTGCCACAATCAGCGTGACCGGAAATATGACTTTCCCCAGTGTCCATGTTGTCTTTAAGCCGGCCATCAGCCCCCGTTTGCAAGATTCAACCAGCATCTCTACTCTCCCCTATCCGTTATTTCCCCTCGGCTTTATCCAAATAACGAGATTTGGCAAGACCCTCTGCTCTTCTATAAAAAATCAGGACTAGCGCCCCAATAATAAGAACGATAGATATCGTCTGGGCAATCCTTAAAGTCTCAGTAAGCATGAGGCTGTCGGTCCGCAGGCCTTCTACGAAGAAACGGCCGATCGAATACCAGATTACATACGAGAGGAATAGCTCCCCGCGCCTTAAGTTTGCTCTTCTTAACAAGATAAGAATGATAAATCCAATGATATTCCAAATTGATTCATATAAAAACGTCGGATGATAATAGGCTCCATTAATATACATCTGGTCAATGATAAATTCAGGCAAATGCATATTTTCAAGGAATGCCCGGCTGACTTCCCTGCCATGGGCCTCCTGGTTCATGAAGTTGCCCCAGCGCCCGATTGCCTGCCCTAAAATGATGCTTGGGGCAGCTATATCGGCCAGCTTCCAGAATGATATCTTCTTTTTCTTTGCAAAAACATAAGCTGTGATGACAGAACCAATCAAGGCTCCATGAATGGCAATTCCGCCATTCCATATTTTGATGATTTCACCCGGATTCTGTGAGTAAAAATCCCATTGAAAAATAACGTAATAGATTCTTGCAGAAATTATCGCAATGGGAATAGCCCACAGCATTAAGTCGGCAAAGATATCTTTAGGGAGTCCCCTTCTCTCCCCTTCTCTCATTGCGATTATGAGAGCCAGTGCAATGCCAACACCGATAATCAGGCCATACCAGTGGACCTGAATCGGCCCAAGGGAAATGGCAATTGGATCTAACGGCTGAATATTGTTTTCCATGATCACTTCTCCTTCTCATCGAAAAGCGCAAGGCGCCCGCTTATGTTATCTAAGTTCAATGGTATAAATTCTATTATGGCAGGAAAAGCGCACACACCTCTGGGCTGGTCTTTTGCCACAGGCGCTAATGCCAGACATTTTCCTAATATTCTTCTAATTAAGCTATGCGTGAGGTTTATCAGCTTTCAATCAAACGTTTGATTGAACGTGTTTTGCCCTCTTTAACGATCATCATGGTCTCCATCCTCAATCACATCCGACAGGCGGTTCGTGAACTGTTCCGCTGCATTCATGCCCATTCTCTTTAAACGGAAGTTCATGGCAGCCACTTCAATGATGACAGCCAGGTTTCGTCCGGGTCTTACCGGAATGGTCAGCTTTGTCACTTCTGTATCGATGATTTTCATCTTTTCTTCATCAAGCCCAAGACGGTCATACTGCTTTTTCGGATCCCAAAGCTCCAAATTCATGACCACAGAGATTTTCTTATAGCTGCGGACAGCTCCAGCACCAAAAAGGGTCATGACATTGATAATGCCGAGGCCGCGGATTTCAAGCAGATGTTCGATCAATTCCGGTGAGTTTCCGACCAGATAATCTTCATCTTCCTGTCTGATCTCCACGCAGTCATCCGCAACAAGGCGGTGACCCCGCTTAACAAGCTCAAGCGCCGTCTCGCTCTTACCAACTCCGCTTTTTCCAGTTATCAATACCCCCACCCCATAAATATCGACAAGGACGCCATGAACTGCCGTGGTTGGAGCAAGCTTGCTTTCCAAAAAGTTGGTCAGCAAGCTGGAAAAACGGGTCGTTTTCTGCTTGGAGCGGAGCAGCGGAACCGATTCCCTCTCTGCCGCTTCAATCAGTTCGTCAGGTATATCCAGTCCTCTCGTGACGATTATGCCGGGTGTAATATCTGTACAGAGCCGTTCAAGCCGGATCTCCCGCTCGGAGTTATTTAACTTTTCAACGAAAGACAGCTCGGTTTTTCCGACCAATTGTATACGTTCAGCCGGATAGTAATCAAAATAACCAGCCATCTCCAGGCCTGGACGGGAAATATCACTCGTCGTAATCGGCCGGTTAATGCCTTCCTCTCCGGCAATCAATTCGAGCCCAAATTTTTCTATAATATCTTTTGTGCGCACTTTTACCAAAATAGGTTCCTCCTTTAATGCTGGCACTTCTGGATGATCTCTTTATATGTAACTTATAATTTCAAAAAAAATTCACTCTGAAGTTTCACTCTATTTTAGCACTTTTTAACGCAGAACCAAATTTCTGAAAACGATTTTTACAAAATTAACACTAGGCCCATATGCTTAATCCTTCTCAATAGGGACAATTTCCAGGGATATTCTGCGTATAAATATGATGATATGCTTTTTGTAAAAATATTCAGATGGTATAGACAACTATACTAAACCTTGGTAATATGATTATGTAAGCGAATTCATTTACATTTTTTAGCCTTTATTACGTTCATTTATTTTTAAAAAAAGAGGGGGAAAAACTCATGCGTAAAGAAGAACGCTTGGCGAAAGAGATTACGGAGCAGTTGGGCGGCACCGGCAATATCGCGGAACTGGCCTCCTGCATGACCCGCCTTCGCGTGAAGCCGGTCGATGAGAGTAAAGTCAACCTGAATGGCATCAAGGATATTGATGGCGTTATGGGTGTGGTGGAAGCAGAAACACTCCAGATCATCCTCGGACCTGGGATTGTCACCAAAGTAGCTGACGAAGTTTCCAGGATGACAGGCAAAAATGTTTCATCCGTTGATGATGACGAAGAGATTGACACATCATTGGAAGGACTGGCAGCCCGGACAAAAGCGGGACTCAATGAGAAAAACGCTACTCCTTTCAAGTTATTTTTAAGAAAGATTGCCAGTATCTTTATCCCGCTGATTCCAGCTATCGTTGCTTCAGGTTTGATTGCAGGGATCAATAATGTAATCATCAAATCAGGCGGAGATCCGGAATCCACGCTCGTTCAAATGCTTGATCTGATTGGATGGGGTTTATTCGGTTACCTGGGCGTGTTTGTAGGTATTAACACAGCGAAGGAGTTTGGAGGGTCTCCTGCTCTGGGCGGTGCGGCTGGTATTCTATTAATCAACCCGGGCCTTGCCAATATAACTCTCTTCGGTGAAGCGCTGGTGCCAGGCCGTGGCGGCTTGATTGGAGTCATGCTCGCTGCTGCGCTAGTGGCCTTTTTGGAAAAAAGAATCCGCAAAGTCGTTCCATCAGCAATTGATATCATCGTAACACCAACATTGGCATTATTAATAACAGGCTTTGCGACATTCTTTGTTCTGCAGCCTGTTGGCGGATTCCTTTCTGACATTATCACAAAAGGTCTCCTTGGCGTTCTGGATGTTGGCGGCATCCTGGCAGGCCTTGTACTTGCCGGAACCTTCCTTCCGCTTGTAGTAACTGGGCTGCATCAAGGGTTAACTCCAGTTCATATGGAATTGATTAACTCAATCGGCGACGATCCGCTCCTGCCAATCCTGGCAATGGGTGGTGCCGGCCAGGTAGGTGCGGCATTCGCCATCTACTTCAAAACAAAAAATGCCCGTCTGAAGAAAGTGATCAAAGGCGGACTTCCGGTTGGAATGCTCGGTATTGGCGAACCGCTTATTTTTGGGGTTACCCTGCCGCTGGGACGTCCTTTCTTAACAGCATGTCTGGGAGCTGCTGTAGGCGGTGCTTTCCAGGCGTTCTTCAAGATTGCTACAGTAGCCATCGGGGTTTCCGGCATACCGCTTGCATTCCTCGTTCACACAAATCAAATCGTACTGTATCTGATCGGCCTATTAATTGCCTATGCATTTGGATTCCTGTTCACATGGCTTTTCGGATTCAAAGAGGAAATGGCTAAGAATATATAATAAAACAAGGAGAAGGAGGAGCCATTCCTCCTTCTTTACTTATGAAATTACATTTTTTAAAAATTCAGACTTATAGAGGTGACCATGATGCTTGGAATATCAGTTTATCTATCAGAAGAGCGCCAGCTTCAAAATGAAAAATGGATTGAACGTGCAGCTTCTCACGGCCACACATCCATCTTCACTTCCCTCCATATTCCCGAAGATGACCACAGCACTTATAAACATTTGCTTCAGAGCCTCGGTGCTCTTGCAAAGCACCATCAAATGGAACTCCTCGCCGACGTTTCCCCTCAATCATTGGACCATCTGGGGCTGGACTGGGAATCGCTCGATACTCTTCTCGAATGGGGTCTCTCCGGAATACGGGCAGACTACGGCTTTACTTCTGAGCAGATTGTTGAACTCTCCAAAAAAATGAAGCTTGGAATCAATGCGAGTACTATCTCTGCTGAGGAACTGCGGGAGTGGATGAAGCTGGGCTTAAACGCCCATAATGTTGAAGCCTGGCATAATTTTTATCCGCGGCCTGAAACGGGTTTGGATAAGGACTTTTTTATAGAGAGAAATCGGTTCCTAAAAAGTATGGGGATAACCACCATGGCGTTTGTGCCTGGTGACGCTGATCTTCGCGGGCCTATTTTTGCCGGGCTTCCCACTCTTGAAAAACACCGTGTCTGTTCACCCGCTGCGGCGGCGGCTGAATTGATGAACAGCTGCTATACAGACAAGGTGCTGATCGGTGACCACTCAGTAAAAGACGGGACTCTTGCACAACTGAAAAAAATTGCTGAAGGTGTTTTGCCTCTCCGAATCGAGCTGATTGGCGGACAAATCTATGAGGAGCTTTTTAACAAACCCCATACAAATCGGATGGATCCTGCCCGGGATGCTGTAAGGTCAGTTGAATCAAGGTCATATGCTGGGCAGGGATCAAAGACATGGGAACCTATGAACCAGCTGGAACGTAAAAAAGGCAGTGTCATAATTGATAATAGCCTATACGGCCGCTACGCAGGCGAGATGCAAATTACCTTAGCAGATCTGCCCCGGGATGAACGCGTGAATGTGATCGCAAGAGTTATTGATGAGGATCTGCCGCTTCTTGATCAGATTAAGGCAGGAACTAAATTTCAATTAATAGTGAGGGATTAACAATGAATATTACAAAGCTGAATACCGAACAGCGAAACCCAAAAACAATGAAAATAGATTTAATGACAACCGAAGAAATTATTACAATTATAAACCAGGAAGATACGATTGTTCCTAATGCCATTGCAAGAGAAATCCCTCACATTGTAAACGTGGTGGATGAAATTACGGATAGTTTTAAAAAAGGAGGCCGCTTGATTTACGTTGGAGCCGGCACGTCAGGACGTCTTGGCATTATCGATGCTTCAGAATGTCCGCCAACGTATGGAACGGACCCGGAAATGGTTGTCGGCATTATCGCCGGCGGCAAAGAAGCCATGACGGAAGCAGTTGAAGGCGCCGAGGATGACAGTGAACAGGGACGTCAGGATGTCGCAGATATTCAATTATCGGACAAGGATGTGCTTGTCGGCATTGCAGCGAGCGGCCGTACGCCTTATACGATCGGAGCTCTTCAATATGGAAATGAAGTCGGTGCTGTTACTGTTGCTGTTGCCTGCACCAAAGACTCCGAAATGGGAAGAATCTCTAAATATACGATAGCACCTATCACAGGTCCTGAAGTGGTTACAGGCTCTACAAGAATGAAAGCAGGCACCGCACAAAAGCTCGTCCTGAACATGTTAACAACAGCTTCCATGATCAAACTCGGAAAAGTGTACGGCAATCTGATGGTGGATGTGCAAATGACAAATGAGAAGCTGTTTAAACGTGCTGAAAATATCGTTAAAATGGCAACAGGTGCATCTGATGCAGAAGCCCATGCTGCTCTCAAAGAACAAAACCATAATACAAAGGCTGCGATTCTTCAAATTTTAACAGGATTAAAAGGTGAAGCAGCTGCCAGGCTTCTGAAAAAGCATAATGGCTACTTACGCGAAGCCATTGCGGAATATCATACTAAATAAACAGATATATATTGTATGAATTTACCTTCAAATTCAAAATAATAGGATAGAAAGCGTCCAGCCGCTTTCTATCCTCTTTTAGTTGTATAGACCAAAACACCATATTGAGCTAATTATCTCAACTGGTATAGACATCTAAACACAAACCTTTTATAATAAAAGTATCATTCAAACGGAGATGAATTAAAAAATGAGCCGTCTATTACTGAAAAACGCTAGAATTATTTTGGAAAACCGCATGATTGATCAAGGATTTATTTTAATAGAAAATGAGCGAATCTTAAAAACTGGAACTTTGGAGGAGCTTCCTGCCGTCGGCCAGGATACAGAAATCATAGAGCTTTCCCATGAGCATACAATCAGTCCGGGGTTTATTGATGTTCACATTCACGGTGCTGGCGGTGCCGATACAATGGATGCAACATTTGAGGCACTTAACACGATGGCCAGCGTGTTGCCTGAAGAAGGGACTACCAGCTTCCTGGCCACGACGATCACACAGGAAAAGGAAAAAATAGAAGCCGCGCTGGTCAATGCAGCTCACTTTCAAAAAGAACAAAATACTCCTGGCCAGGCAGAAGTTATCGGAATTCACCTGGAGGGCCCGTTTATTAATGAAGCAAGAGGCGGAGCCCAGCCGAAGGATCATATACTTGAGCCTGATATTGAACTTTTTAAGCGATGGCAGGAAGCAGCAAATGGAACCATCAAGCTGATTACACTTGCACCTGAGAAAGCAAATGGCTATGAGTTTATCCGCTACTTAAGTGAAAACGGCGTTGTTCCTTCAATCGGCCATAGCGATGCCATTTTTACAGAAATGGAGAAAGCTGTACAGGCGGGAGCTAAGCAGGTGACTCACCTTTTTAACGGAATGAGAGGCATGCATCACCGTGAACCAGGAGTAGCCGGTGCTTCGCTTTTATTCAAAGAATTGATAGTTGAAATGATTGCTGATGGAATCCATGTCCGGCCTGAGATGATCAAGCTTGCACTGAACGCCAAGGGCCCGGATGGTATGATCCTGATAACGGATTCCATGAGAGCAAAGTGCCTGAAAAATGGCCATTATGATCTTGGCGGACAGGATGTAAAGGTTGAAAATGGCCAGGCACTGCTTGCTGATGGCACACTGGCTGGAAGCATCTTAAAAATGAAAGATTCCATAAAAAACATGATTGATTTTACTGATATTCAGCTGTCTGAAGCTGTCCAGCTTGCGAGCAGCAACCCTGCCAGACAGCTCAATATGTTTGACCGGAAAGGCAGCATTTCGGAAGGCAAGGATGCCGACCTGGTTGTACTTGATGAGAACCTTGAGGTTGCCATGACTTTCTGCAGAGGAGTCAAAGCCTTTGAACGCGAGGTGAAAAGACCTTGAAAATCATTCGAACAGCCGATTATAACGATATGAGCCAAAAAGCGGCCCAGCTGATGATTGAAAAAATTCGGCTGCAGCCAGATATGACATTAGGGCTTGCAACCGGCAGTACACCAAAAGGAGTTTATGCCGAACTGATTAATGATCATCAAAAAAATGGCACTTCTTACGAAAAAATCACGACGATTAATTTGGATGAATATATCGGCCTGCCACCTTCCGACCCTAGCAGCTACAGGCATTTCATGAATAGTGAACTATTTGATCAATTGGACATCCGGCTGGAAAACACGCACCTTCCCAATGGAGCAGCAGAAGATATGTCACAGGAATGCGAACGGTATGAGCAGCTGATTAAGGAACTGGTCGATATTGACCTGCAGCTGCTGGGAATTGGACGCAATGGACATATCGGCTTCAACGAACCGGGAACGTCTTTTCACAGCCGTACCCATGTCGTGGACCTGGCGGAAAGCACTCGAAAGGCTAACGCACGGTTCTTCAATTCTATTGAAGATGTTCCAGCTCAAGCGATAACTATGGGAATCGCTTCGATTCTTGATAGCCGGGAAATCCTCCTGCTCGCTTCAGGTTCAGCCAAGGCAGAAGCTATCAGGCAGCTGATTTATGCTGAACCTGATGAACAATTTCCTGCATCAGCTTTGAAGCTGCATGCGAATGTGACAATCATAGCCGATGAAGAGGCACTCAGTCTTGTCAGTAAGGATCGGTAAGCACTACTAATAGTGATAGGAGAATTCCCATGATCGATAAGCAATCACCCATCCCGATATATCACCAATTGGAAGAGTATATTAAACAATTAATAGAAAACGGCATATTAAAGCCTGATGAAGCAATCCCTTCAGAGCGCGAGTATTCTGAGCAATATCAGATTAGCCGCATGACAGTCAGACAGGCATTAAACAACCTCGTCAACGATGGTTATCTTTACAGGCAAAAAGGACGCGGAACTTTCGTCAATAAGCAGAAGGTCGAACAAAAGCTTCAGGGATTGACCAGCTTTACGGAAGATATGAAAGAACGCGGCATGATGCCGAGCAGCCGTCTCATTTCATTTGAAATCATCCCGGCCGAGCCGCAGCTGGCGAGAAAGCTTGATATAAAAGAAAACACACCTGTTTATGAAATAAAACGGGTGCGTATGGCAGATAATCTGCCAATGGCGCTGGAAACCACCTGTCTGCCTGCAAATCTCGTAAAAGGGCTTACGGAAGAAATAATCAACAAGTCACTTTACCAGCATATTGAAGAAAAATTGTCCCTGACCATCAGTGAAGCCACCCAGCAAATTGAAGCCTCTATCGCTAAGGAAACCGAAGTAAACCACCTTCAGGTCGAACCTGGGTCGCCTGTATTGCTTATTGTCCGAACTTCCTTTTTAGAGGACGGCACGCCTTTTGAGCTTGTCAAATCAGCATACCGCGCAGACCGCTACAAATTCGTTCATACGATGCAGCGCGCTGCAAAATAGGAGAAAGCCCATCAGGGTTTTCTCCTATTTTCATTTTATCATGTCCTTTTGGAAGGTTTGTCCATATTATATACATGAGAATATTTTATTATATGAAAGGAGCGATCAGATGAAAATCATACTGGATGCCGGCCATGGATACAGCACCTCCGGCAAGCAAAGCCCTGACGGAATGAAGGAATATGAATTTAACCGTGCTGTTGCGGACCTGACAAAGGAGATGCTGGGGAAGTATCAAAACACAGAAGTTATCTTTGCCCATTCCGATGAACGGGACGTGCCGCTTGCCGAAAGGACCGCGCTGGCAAATAAACAAAACGCGGACTGCTATGTGTCCATCCATGCTAATGCTTACGGAACAGGCGGATGGAACAGTGCAGGCGGAATCGAAACATATGTCTACCCTTCTAAGCCTCGGGAAGCACTCGCATTAGCCCAAAAGATACAGCGAAACTTAATCAGTTCTACAGGCTTGCGGGACCGGGGAGTCAAAACAGCTGATTTCCAGGTTCTTCGCGAGACAAAAATGACTGCTGTACTTGTGGAATGCGGGTTTATGACCAATAAAGAAGAAGCTTCCCTTCTCCGCACCCCTCTCTATCGGAAACGCTGTGCACAAGCTATTGTAAAAGCCATCGCCGAACAATATGACTTAAGAAAGAATGATAAACTCAAACAATATAAAGTTCAAGTGGCATTTTCAGAAAAGCAGCTTGCCGAGAAACTTGCCGGGAATCTGCAGAAGGACGGTTTTAATGCCACCATCATTGAATAGCCAAAAGCCAGCATCATCACGGATGCTGGCTTTTTAACGCATTTACTTTTCCCTCGCCGGTTCAAGGATCGCTTTTTGAATGATCAGATTAACAATTGACATGATCACAGACACAAGAATCGCTGTGCCAAACCCGGCAATTTCAAATGAATCCCCCATAAAGCCATCTGTAATCATTAACGTAACAGCATTGATGACGAACAAAAACAGACCAAGCGTTAAAACAGTGACTGGCAGAGTTAATATAATCAGGATTGGTTTCACGAGAATGTTCAGGATGGAAAGCATGAAGCTGGCACCAACTGCAGCCCCGAATCCGGACAAGTAAAACGAATCCTTAAAAAATCCGGCGATCGCTACAAATAAGACCGCATTAATCAAAATTCCCAGAATCCATCTCATTTCCTACAGCACCTCTTCATTCGGAAGCACGAACACAAGCAGAGCATAAATGAGTGTCATTGGGAAAACACCTGTTGTAAATAATAAAACAATGAAAATCACCCTGAGTATAGTAGGATCTATACCGATCGATTTTGATAAGCCGCCTAATACACCCGCTAATTTCCGGTTGCCACGGGAACGAACCAATTTATTCATAAAGAAACCCTCCTATCAAGAAAAGCGGAAGGCGCCCGCTTAATGAAGGCACGCAGACTAAAAACGCCACGTCCTGTGGCAACGTCTGCATGCCCCACATCCTGTGGGCCTCAAGCATAAGACGAGCCGGCTGAAAGGTTGTTCTTTAACCTTTTGGCCGGATTGGCTTAGACCCGAGAGCCGATGGCGCCTGGAGCTAGACAGTTATCTAACTTCAAAATTTATACATTCTTATCTATCAGGAAAAGCGGAAGCTCCTTGCCCACCCCCGACAAGCACAAGACGAGCCTCACGGAAAGGCGTTCTTTGCCTTTTTGGGAGGATTGCCAGAAATGTGGAGGCGACTGCCCAGGGACGACAGGCATAAGACGGTTCCTGTTAGAAG
>NZ_CAXQGS010000089.1:0-88036 GCF_964223445.1 Cytobacillus sp. | reverse complement strand
CGCTGATTTGGCGTCCGTCGGATCCTCCTCAAGCAGAGATTCCACGAACGACGCAAAACGATCCGTAAACGGTGCCGGTTTTGATGCCCACCAATTCTGGACGCCCGGACTTCGGCTTCAGCCCTGCTTTTTCAGCTGGTGAATCTTTAAATGGTGCAACAATGATTATTTTACCTTCCACCATGCTGACTTCTGCCCCAATCCCTTCAAAAGAAGATTCCAGTGTATCATTGAATTGTTTTGCTGTTTCTTCATCCATATAAACAGAGTATGGGTCTTCCAGGGTCGCCAGCATGCCCTGGATGGCTCCCTCCACGAGCTGTTTTTCTTCTACTTTTTCCACATAGCTATTTAAAATTAGCTGATAGGCTGTTTCCATTTTTTCGATTTTCTCTTTTTCAATTTGTGTTCCGTTTTCCTTAAAATCTATCAATTGATTTCCTGTTCCTGTCTGAGGAGTTTCTTTTGCCAGCCACTGCATGCCTGCATAAGTACCGCCAGCTCCTGTCAGCAATGATCCCGTCATCAGCACGGCGATCCACTTTCTGCTCATCTTCATCTCCCTTTCTATTTTGCAGCGGTCTCATAGGCCATTATAAAAACTTTCCATCATGATTGATGAAATGACCATGCTCATCACATCCTATGCTGGATAAGGACAAGTTATGATTTCAATAATCAGGTTAGGCATATGCACAATATCTCAATTTAAGAATATATTAAGTTGAATTTCACATAAAGGAAGTGTGCAAATGTTCTATCATATTAAAGAACTTCAATATAATGCCAAGCCTGATAAACCAGACTGGGTGTATGCTAAAAAGCTGCAGGAGCTGATTGGCGGACAATTTGGGGAAATGTCTGTGGCCATGCAGTATTTATTTCAGGGCTGGGGTGCGCGGAAACATGATAAATATCGGGATCTATTAATGGATACAGGGACCGAAGAATTGGCCCATATTGAAATGCTTGCCACCATGATTGCACGTCTGCTGGACGGGGCACCTGTAAAAGAACAGGAAAAAGCTGCCCAGGATCCGCTTCTTGCCGCGATTTTGGGCGGAATGAACCCTCAGCATGCGATTGTTTCCGGTCTTGGTGCCATGCCTGTCAATAGTGTCGGGGTCCCGTGGCAGGGTGGATACATCGTAGCCAGCGGCAACCTGCTGGCTGATTTCCGTGCGAATCTGAATGCCGAATCCCAGGGACGTCTGCAGGCTGTCCGTCTGTATGAAATGACTGATGACCGCGGTGTCAAAGACATGCTGGCCTACTTAATTGCCCGTGACCGCATGCATCAGAACCAATGGCTTGCCGCGATAAAAGAGCTTGAAGACAAGGAAGGAAAGACCGTGCCAAGCACATTCCCGAAGGAGCTTGAAAAAGAAGAGTTTTCCTATGTATTTATGAACCTTTCAAGAGGAGATGAAAGCAGCCAGGGCCGCTGGGCTCAAGGCAGGAGCATGGATGGCCAGGGAACCTTCCAATACATGCAGGAAGTTCCCCCTTTTGCTCCAGCACCTAAGCTGAAGCCGGCACCTCCATATATTCATGACACTCCTCCTAATGTTAAATAAATAGGATTAAAGCCCCTCTTTAAGGGTAAAAGAAAAGTGGAAGAAGCTAAGCTCCTTCCACTTTCACTATTTTTTATAGAGGCACAATGCCTACTGGATTAATTGCATTTGATTTTGCTGCATTCCAAGAACCTCTGTGAAGTTCAAAGTGCAGATGCTGGCCATAAGATTGTCCAGTATTACCCATGATACCGATTTGCTGGCCTTTAGAAACAGTCTGGCCAGAGCCTACAGAACGGCTTCTCATATGAGCATATACGGTTGTGTAAGTTTGTCCGCCTACAGAGTGGGCAATGAAAATGGCATTTCCGTAGCTGCTTGAATAGTATGAACGGATTACGACACCGTCTGCCGCTGCCACAATCGGTACTGTTCCGCCTGCAGCAATATCAACACCATAGTGCTGTCCTAATGAACGTCAGCCAAAACCAGAAGAAAGTCTTCCTGCAGCTGGTTTTGTCCATGCACCGCCGGAAACTGCCGGTGGAGTAACCTGCGGGCTGCTTGATGATCCGCTGTCAGATGATGAGCTGCTTCCTGCTGATGAAGAGCTGCTCTTTTTAGCCGCTTCCTGGGCTGCTTTCTGTTTTGCCAATTCAGCTTGTCTTGCTGCCTCTGCCTGTTTTTGCTGCTCAATCTTAATCGCTTTTTGAAGTGCCGCTTCCTGGGCTGCAAGAATTTCATTTTCTTCTGCTAGTTCAAGTTTATGAGCATGCATTTCCTCTTCTTCATGCTTTAGGGATGCAAGCAGTTTATCTTTCTCTGCCTTTTGGGCATTTAGGCTCTTTTTCAAGCTTTCAAGCTCGGCACGCATTTTTTCTAAAGAGGCAAGCTCTTCTTTTATCTGAGCCTGTTTCTTCTCCAGCTCGTCTTTATCCGCCTGATGCGCTTTTAGAATATCCTGGTCTGCTTCTACGATTGTTGCAACTGCTCCAACACGTTCAACAAAGTCTCCAAAGCTTTGCGCACCCATTAAAACATCAATATAGCTCACCATTCCGCCAGTTTCCTGGTAATTGCGTGCACGGTCTTTTAATAGTTCATTGCGCTTTTTGATGCGCTCTACTAATATTTTAATTTCGGCTTCTAATTTTTCAATTTCCTTTTTTGTGTCTGCAATCTGGCCGTTTTTCTCTTCAATTTTTGCTAAAGCATCGCTGATCGCTTTATCAAGGCGCTCAATCTCACTTTGTACGGACTGCTGCTCGCCCTGGTTTTCGGTAAGCTTTTTATCTGTATCGTTAATCTTCGATTCTACTCCTGAACGCTGCTGGTTAATTTTGTCCTTTTGGCTGTTTAGATCGTTTAGTTTATTTGCTGCAGACGCCTTTTCAAGAGGCAGTCCTACTGTTGCGCTGCCAAACCCCAAAATGGCAGCCAATGATAATGTGATGATGGATTTCTTCAATTTTCCGATTTCTCCTTTCAATGAACACCATATGTACAGGTCAATCGTTCTATTTTTTTAACTATGTCTGAAACATTTAACATTGCTGAATCGTCTATTATTATGAGGCTAGAAGGCTCCTGGACAGGTTCCCCCCGCAGGGCCTTCTAAGCTGGTTCTATACCTTCAGGAACTTTCTGACTGACATCAGGCTTCCCCATACACCAATGAGTGCACCCATCAGGATGATGAGTCCGGAAATCTGATAGACAAACGGGCTAAATTCCAGCAGCTTGATAAAGTGTCCTTCAAGTTTTGGCGCCAAGTAATCATAGGCATAAAAGTAAGCTGTTGAAACAAGTGCAATCGGAATAATGGATCCAAGCAATCCAAGCCATAAACCTTCCAGGAAGAATGGCCATCTGATGAACGCGTTGGTTGCTCCTACCAATCTCATAATCTCGATTTCTTTTCTTCGTGACATAATCGTAATTTTAATCGTATTGGAAATCAGGAACATGGCTGTAAATAATAGGCCAATAATCAGCACAAGGCCAACGTTTCGGCCGGCATTGATAAAGTTGAATAGCTTTTCAACCTGCCCTTGCCCATACTTTACTTTTGCTGCGTATTCCATTTTTTCAATCTGCTTTGCCGCTTTCATAGTATCTGCCGGGTTTTTCGTCTTTACGATAAATACATCGTTCAGCGGATTATCCTGTTCGAACAGTTTGAAGGCTTCTCCTTCTTCACCAAGGCTGTCTATTAAACTATCAAGCTCTTTTTCCTTAGTTGAATATTCCACTGTTTTGACTTCGGGTATTCCTTCGATTTTTTGCCGTAAAACTTCCTGATCCTTCTCATTTGCAGCAACATCGATGTGAACGCGGATTTCCACGTCCTCTTCAATGGTTGTAGCCACCTTGTTGAGATTCATCATAATGACGAAAAATACGCCAACCAAAATGAGTGTTACTGTCACCGCACTTGCCGAAGCAAACGTCATCCATCCGTTTCGACCGAGGCTCTTAAAGCTTTCACGGAAGTGCCGGCCCAATGTTCTAGCTTTCATAGCCGTAATCACCTCTTTGCTCGTCACGCACAATCCTTCCGCCTTCTATGGCAATAACGCGGTGCTTAATCGTGTTAACAATTTCTTTATTATGAGTTGCCATGACCACAGTCGTTCCTCTCGTGTTGATTTCATCGAAAATGTTCATGATTTCCCATGAAGTATCCGGGTCAAGGTTTCCTGTAGGTTCGTCCGCTATCACGACCTTTGGAGCATTTACGATTGATCTGGCGATGGAAACACGCTGCTGCTCCCCGCCTGATAATTCGGTCGGAAGCATTCTTGCCTTATGCTTTAAACCTACAAGGTCCAAAGTTTCCATTACTTGTTTTTTAATATTCTTCGGATGCTCTTCAATGACCTCAAGAGCAAAAGCTACATTCTCATAGACAGTCAGAGTCGGGAGAAGCTTAAAGTCCTGGAAAACAACACCAATTTTGCGGCGCATCAGCGGCACCTTTGCATTCCTTAATGTAGCAAGATTCACTCCGTCGATGGTTATCGTTCCGCTCGAAGGCTTTTCTTCCCGGTACATCATTTTAATAAAAGTGGATTTACCGGCCCCGCTCGGTCCTACCACATAAACAAACTCACCTTGTTTGATATGCACATCAATCCCGCTGGCAGCTGTAACACCATTGGGGTATCTCTTATATACGTCTTTCATATCGATCATATATATCACCTAGCATCTAGTGTGTATTAAGAATTAAATAGCAGACGGCTTTTTTCGCTAAAAAACGACATCCTTTCGACATAAAGAATGACAAAATACTTGTAAATACTGCCTATTTAGCCATCTAAAATTCTCACACAACCCATTATAACATCATAAGTTGTCAAAATAACGGAAAAAATTATTACAGTTTCTTTTCAATCCCTTAACTATTGTTACTTTTTTCCTGAGTTTCATTAATATTCTAGTGTTTTCTTCGCTCAATCGACGAATTTTTCCTTCTTTTTTCATATTGCATTCACTCGATTCATGTCAAAAATTGTCTTGCTCAGCATAAGCTGCTAGAAAAATAACCTCTCATATGTTGTTTATTCATTCACCTTAATGCAGTCCGTTGATTTGCTCTCCAGGATGCTCGCTTTCCGCTCCCATCAACTAAGCGGTTATTAAACAAATAGCAGCATACCTTGCGATAAGAGAAAAAATAAAAACGTCCTGCTGAACAGAACGTTTTCATTTAATCCTATTATTTCTTGCCTGCTAGCCAGGATGCTACTGCAGAAGCTTCTTCTCCCTGAAGCAAGCCTTTAGGCATAGCCCCTTTACCGTTAGCAATTGTGTTTTCAATATCTTCCTGTGATAGGCTGGCACCAATTTTATCAAGTGCAGGCCCTACACCGCCTTCAAGATTTGCACCGTGGCAGCTTGAACATTTCTGTTCATAAAGCTTTTGTGCATCACCGGCGTCAGCAGTATCAGTCGTTGTTTCACCGCCGCCGTTTGTAGCAGTGTCCTTGTCTTCAGCCGCATCGTCACCGCCGCCGCAGGCTGCAAGAACTAAAGATGTACCCATCAGTAATGCCAGTAGCTTCTTTTTCACCTATAATTCCCCCTCAGGAAAAAATACTAAGTACAGCTATATTATACCAACACTATGCTCGTTTGAAACCCTCGCCCAACACCTCGGAAGCATCCGTAACAATGATAAATGCAGTAGGATCAATGGTTTGAACCAGTTGTTTCAATTTTGTGAACTCCGTCTGGTCCACCACACACATGAGGACTGGACGTTCATGGTCGGTATAACCACCGTATGCTGATAGTTTTGTCACACCGCGGTCAATTTTATTCAAAATTCCTTCACGAACTTCACTTTGTTTTTCCGTAATGATTAATGCCATCTTTGTCCGGCTGAATCCAAGCTGTATGAGATCGATTGTTTTGCTTGTTACATATAAGGCAATCAAGGCATAAAGCCCTTGCTCTATGTCAAAAATAATCGCAGCTGACAGTACGATCAATCCATCGATTATCGCTACACAAGTTCCAAGGGACAAACCTGTATACTTGTTAATAATCTGTGCTGCAAGGTCTGTCCCTCCAGTTGATGCTTTACCCCGAAATACAATACCTAAACCCAGGCCAACGCCAATTCCGCCAAACAAAGAAGCCAGCAGGGGATCAGATGTCCATGGCTCATAATCTTTTGTAAGAAAAACAACAAACGGCAGAAATATTGTACCAGCCAGAGTTTTCGCCCCAAATTGTTTTCCGAGCAAAAGCACACCTGCAATAAAAAGCGGTATATTAAATGCCCACTGTACATATGCGGGCTCCCAGCCAGCCACCGCATCCAGGATCGTACTGATCCCGCTTACTCCTCCTGATGCAATTCGGTTGGGAAGCAAAAACATATTAAACGCAATCGCCACTATTCCTGAACCTATTAAAACATATAAGTACTCCAGCAATCTCTCCGCCCTTGTACTATAAGTATATCCTCTTCTATTCTTGCCCATTTCTTCTCCCTCCGGTGTCCCGATCTATGCAGAATTAAGTTCATATTCCATTTTTACCGTCAGTGAGTATAGCATGGAGTCTGGAGCCTGTAAATGCCATTAGACTGCCGTATTAAAGGACTCCTGCCTTTCCATTATGTTGCGATAAAAGCGTTCAATTTATCATGCGATTTTAATGTGTGATATGTTTATGAACATTAGTCCACAAAGCTCTTAGCAGCTTAATCTTCAGCATGAAATTATGCTGCATGTGGTATAATGTCGAAAAGGAGGTGAGAAAAATGGAGAAGATTCTTAATGAAATTTTGAGTACACTGAAAGAACATTCCAAGAGGTTTGATGGAATTGATGAGAAGTTCGTTTCGATTGATCAGAGGTTTGATTCGATTGATCATGAATTTGCTGATGTTAAACACAGGCTCGGGAATGTTGAGAACAGAATTGATAAAGTTGATAGCAGGCTCGGGAATGTTGAGAACAGAATTGATAAAGTTGATAGCAGGCTCGGGAATGTTGAGAACAGAATTGATAAAGTTGATAGCAGACTCGGGAATGTTGAAAGCAGACTTGGGAATGTTGATAGCAGACTCGGGAATGTTGAAAGCAGACTTGGGAATGTTGAAAGTAGACTTGGGAATGTTGAAAATAGTGTTGAAAGACTTTCTGAACAGATTGAGAACAATGCCACCGAATTCAGAAGCCATTTTAAGCATATTGAAACGAAGTTAGATCAGCATGAAGAGACGTTCGATGTTATTTCGGATGCTTTGAAGGGCACAAAAATTGATATCGAACACCTTAGTAAAAAAAGCGGAGTCCACGAAACCGAAATTAATCAACTCAAAAAGCGCATCCACTCCTAAAGCAATCCCCATTCACCGGCTAGCTCAGTTATAATCCAATAAAAAAACAAGCCTATGCCGGCCACATGCCAGCATAGGCTATTTTGCATATTAATCCTGAGGCAAAATCAATTTTGATCGCAAATATGCATTAATAAACAAATCCAGGTCGCCGTCCATAACTCCCTGGACGTTGCCGACTTCCGTGTTGGTGCGGTGGTCTTTTACCATAGAATACGGGTGGAAGACATAGGAGCGGATCTGGCTTCCCCAGCCGATGTCTTTTTGCTCGCCGCGGATTTCAGCCAATTCTGCTTCCTGCTCTTCGATTTTCTTTTGATAGAGCTTAGCTTGCAGCATTTTCATGGCACGTTCGCGGTTTTTGATCTGGGAACGCTCTGTCTGGCACGTTACCACGACATTTGTCGGCAAGTGGGTGATACGGACAGCAGAATCGGTCGTGTTGATATGCTGACCGCCGGCGCCGCTTGCACGGTATGTGTCGATTTTCAGATCTTCCGTACGGATGTCGATTTCAATTTCGTCATTGAACTCCGGCATCACTTCACAGGATACGAATGAAGTATGACGGCGGCCCGAAGAGTCGAATGGAGAAATCCTTACAAGACGGTGCACGCCTTTTTCAGCCTTTAAGTACCCGTAAGCGTTATGGCCCTTAATGCTAAGGGTAACACTCTTGATGCCTGCTTCATCTCCTGGCAGGTAATCAAGTGTTTCAACCTTGAAGCCTTTCTTTTCCGCCCAGCGTGTATACATGCGAAGCAGCATGCTGCCCCAGTCCTGTGACTCGGTTCCGCCTGCACCCGGATGCAGTTCAAGAATGGCATTGTTCTTATCATATTCTTCGCTTAAAAGAAGCTGAAGCTCGAAATCGTTCAGGCGCTTCACTAAGTCCTTGAGCTCTCCCTCTAGATCTGCCTGCAATTCTGCGTCGCTCTCTTCTTTTACCAGCTCATAAGTTAATTCCAGATTCTCAAACGTTTCGTATAAATCGTGGAATTCAACTACCTGTTCTTTCAGTGAGTTCGATTCACTGATAACAATCTGTGCCGCCTGCTGGTCATCCCAAAATCCGGGCTGCAGCATGACATCATCAAGCTCAGCGATGCGCGCCTCTTTGTTTTCTAAGTCAAAGAGACCCCCTAAAGTCCGCTAAAATCTTAGCTGTTTTTTCAAGTTCATTGCGAATATCTGCTAATTCCATTTTGGTCACCTCAAAAATTATTTTTTTCATATTATAGCGTGATTATCTATTAAAGCCATACTTTCATGGTAAGGCTTCAAAGTTTCCCCAAAGAGAGAAGCCGGCACTGTTGCCGGCTCTTGGTTTATTTTAAGTGAGAAATAAATTTTTAACGTCGATAACTGTCTAGCTCCAGCGCCTACCCCCTCGAGATGTCGGGGGTGGGCAAGGCGCTTCCGCTTTTCTATTCTGCACCACAGCAGTTTTTATATTTCTTGCCGCTGCCGCAGATGCATGGGTCGTTGCGTCCAACGTCCATCTGCTTGACCACAGGCTTTTTCTTAACCTTTTCACCGTCTTCTTTCGGGTTGACGGCTTGGCCTTTGGCCACTTCCTGACGCTCGAGGTTGTTGCGGATTTCGGCTTTCATAATATACTTTGCAACATCCTCTTCGATGGAAGCAATCATGTTTTCAAACATCGCAAATCCTTCTCCCTGGTACTCGCGGAGTGGATCTGTCTGGCCATATGCACGCAGGTGGATTCCCTGGCGAAGCTGATCCATTGCGTCAATGTGATCCATCCATTTAGAGTCAACTGCACGAAGCACGATGACTTTCTCAAATTCACGCATTTGCTCAGGGCTCAGCATTTCCTCTTTTTCATTGTAGCGTTCTTTAACCTTGGCAAAAATGGTTTCGGCGATTTCCTCCGTATCCTTGCCGCGGATATCATTAACGGTTAGGTCGCCTTCATTTAGAAGGTTTCCATTTACATAGTCAATGATGCCCTGCAGGTTCCAGTTTTCCTCGTCTTCATGTCCAGGTGCATACCCTTCCACATTGCGCTGGATGCTGGTCATAATCATCTTTTCAACAATCTCTCTCAAGTTCTCAGACTCCAGAACTTCGTTACGCTGACCGTAAAGAATTTCACGCTGCTGACGGAGAACATCGTCGTAAGAAAGAAGCTGCTTACGCGCATCAAAGTTGTTGCCCTCAACGCGTTTTTGCGCAGATTCAACGGCTCTTGAAACCATTTTACTCTGAATCGGCTGAGTGTCATCCATTCCAAGGCGCTCCATCATCGATTTCATATTGTCAGAACCGAATCGGCGCATCAATTCATCTTCCATGGAAAGATAGAATTGCGTGACACCCGGGTCTCCCTGACGTCCGGAACGTCCGCGGAGCTGGTTATCAATACGTCTGCTTTCATGACGCTCTGTACCAACAACACATAAGCCGCCAAGCTCCTTTACGCCTTCTCCAAGCTTGATATCCGTACCGCGCCCTGCCATGTTAGTCGCGATTGTCACAGCACCCTGCTTACCGGCATCCAGGATAATTTCCGCCTCACGTCCATGGTTCTTCGCGTTTAGAACATTATGCGGAACACCTTTTTTGCTCAGGTATTTAGAGATGATTTCTGATGTTTCGATAGCCACTGTACCGACTAGCACAGGCTGTCCTTTTTTATGGCGATCAGCAATATCTTCCACAACCGCACGGAATTTTCCATCCATTGTTGCATAAATTAAATCAGGACGGTCATCACGGGCGATCGGACGGTTTGTCGGAATCACAATAACGTTCATATTGTAGATATTGCGGAATTCCTCTTCTTCCGTTTTCGCCGTACCAGTCATACCGGCAAGCTTTTCATACATACGGAAATAGTTCTGGAATGTGATCGTTGCAAGTGTCATGCTTTCGTTCTGGATTTCCAGGCCTTCCTTAGCTTCGATGGCCTGGTGGAGTCCATCACTGTAGCGGCGGCCCTTCATCAGACGGCCGGTAAATTGGTCAACGATGACGATTTCGCCTTCCTGCACAACATAATCGACATCCAGATGCATGCTGGAATGTGCCTTTAATGCCTGTGTAATATGGTGGTTAAGTGCAACATGAGAAATGTCAAAAAGGTTATCGATTCCAAAAGCCTTCTCTGCTTTAGTCATCCCTTCTTCTGTCAGCTGCACACCCTTTGTTTTTTCATCATATGTGAAGTCTTCATCTTTTTTCAGGCGGCTGACAAAGGCATTAGCCTGGATATAAAGCTGAGTGGACTTTTGTGCTGAACCTGAAATGATCAGCGGTGTACGTGCTTCATCAATGAGGATGGAGTCCACTTCATCAATTACGGCATAGTGCAGCGGGCGCTGAACCTTCTGCTCTTTGTAGAGAACCATGTTATCGCGAAGGTAATCGAACCCAAGCTCGTTGTTTGTGCTGTATGTGATATCGGCAGCATATGCTGCCTGTTTTTCTTCTTTGGAAAGCCCATTTAAGTTCAAGCCGACAGTCAGGCCCAGGAATTCGTAAAGCTGGCCCATTTCAGTGGCATCACGGCTCGCAAGGTATTCGTTGACTGTAACTACGTGGACACCCTTGCCTGTTAGGGCATTGAGGTAAACCGGCATCGTTGCAGTCAGGGTTTTACCTTCACCGGTTTTCATCTCTGAAATATTTCCGTCATGAAGGGAAATCCCCCCCATTAACTGAACCGGATAAGGATATAAGCCAAGAACGCGCTTTGCTGCTTCGCGGACAACCGCAAAGGCTTCAGTCAGCATATCATCGACGGTTTCGCCCTTTTGGTAGCGGGCTTTGAATTCTTCCGTTTTCTCGCGCAGCTGCTCGTCCGATAATTTTTCCATATCAGATGCAAGTGCTTCAATTTGTTCTGCCATTCTGGTGAGACGTTTTATTTCGCGTTTATTTTGATCAAACACTTTATTTAAAATCCCAAGCATAAAAACGCTCCTTTATGTTGGATATGACAGCACAAGTGCCCTGTTGATGACTCAAGGCGCCGGAACTATGCATATCTAAATTCAAAGTCTATTTAAGCATAGGTAGTTAAAGATTCGCTTCTTTTCGGCGGAATCCTCCCATGAAAATTCACATTATTTCTTATTAATATTACCACTTTGGGAGGGGGGTGACAACTTATGCCACATGCGGGCTATTCCAGATCCTTAATTTGCTGATAGTCTGGTTTCGGTAAATACACTCTACCTTTTTTTGAACCGGAACACCGCAGTTTGCTTGCTGAAAGAAGTTTTTTGGCTATATCTCCTGAAGAAATGTGAAGAAAACTGCAGATTTGTCTATTATTCAATGGAGAATCATTGTTGAGAAGGAATAAGTCCATAAGAGCTGAAATGTGAGCATTTTTCTCTTTGGTTTGACATTTGGTACAAAACCAAGTCCCATAATGGCGCTTCATGGGATATGATGAACAAACTCTGCAGATGACGCCTGTTTGTATTTCGGATGTTGAGATTTCGTAATGCTTTAGGATATCAAAACTTTTTGGGGTATGTTCTTTTAGAAGAGAGCGGGAGATTTTCTTCATATGTTTTGGTGATAGGACTTCTTTTTTATGAGCGGCCTTTATTTTCTCAATACTTTTCAAAAGGAATTGAACATGAAGAACACTTTGGAGCATTTTCACGTGGCCTGGAGCGGTTTTAAGAATGGTAGAGGGTTTGCTGCTGATGATGAAAAACTCAACGGGAATATTGATATTGCGTTTCAACAGCCATTTTTCCATTTCAGAACATTGTACTCTGGCTTGCTCTATCGGATTTGGATAGCCTTTGACTTCTCCTTTAGTATTTGTTTGGATTAATTGATTGAAATCAGGATCGAAGTATAAGGTTCCGCCATAGTTTTTCACTTCTAAAATTAAAGCAAAAGCGGGATTTAAGATGAGCGTGTCTATCTGAAAAAAATGCTTCCCACTTGAGAGACGAAGGTCATGGAAGATTAAAAACTCTTTTTCCGGCAGTTTACTTAAGTGGAAGTCAATTGCCTGCTCGCCTTTATATCCTGCTATTCTCCTGGTTTGTTCTGATTCGATAACTAACCGCTTTGGATGATTTTTCGCAATTCTCTTCAGCAATGCGTGATTTTTTTGTATTCTGATGGGGATAAATCGGTCTTTTTCAATCAAAAGCAGCACTCCTTTTTAGGTTTGAAGATAGAATTCGTTTACGGATGCAAATTTTCCTGCTTTTTGATTCATTTTCAATATAGAGTAAGTATATCGGTCACTTTTGCCAGGTTTATCGGTCAAAATTTAGGTTTATCGGTTACTTTCTGGATATATCGGTCAGATTTCCGTTATATCGGTCAGTTTTACAAAATATCGGTCAGTCCGCGCCAGAACCACATTCTCTCCAAAAAAAAGAGAGAGCAAAAATGCTCTCCTTTTTATGAATTCGACGATTCAATCAGTTCAATAATGGTTTTCTCAACAGCATCATAAATTTCACCATAATAAGTGGAGACACGGTTCGCATTGATTCCGTATTTCTCTCCAAATTCCTTCTGAGTGAGATTTTCCTTTGTAGGCGCTATCGTACTCACTAGGTATCGAAGACCTGCAACATAGTTGTCAGGCTTTTTGACCTGTTTGCCGGTTTTTGTCAGATACTCCATCCAGAGTGAAATCCCCATCCCGATGAGCCATGGTTCTTCCCCAGCTTTGATCATGTCGACACGGAACATATCCGCAACCTGTTCTGCACCCTTGGTTGGCCAATCGAAATTATCAATAGCTGGCACTGCTAATGATTTGGGTGTGTCATTCATGAGATCAACAAAGTATTCAGCCAGGTATTCTTCAGGATCATCGTATTTTGCATCTTCAAATGAATACTGAATGTAGTCTGCAAACTGTGCAGCATTTTCTCCTGGCAGATCGAAAATGGCCGGAAACGCCACATACTCTTCTCCATAAGGAAGAAGCATGGCAAAGGCAAAGTTTCCTTCATGAACATCCATATCACCAAATAGGGAGATATTGTAAACCTTCCCGGTCAGGCAATCTTTAATGGCTGCTTTATCTTCAGACACCTCGGTTAGTATCCCAGTTGCCGCTTTACTGTCTGTCCACGATTTTAAAATGTTTTTTAAGCGCGGACGGGCAACGGCCGGTAATTTTGCATGAATAAACTCATCCATAATAGAGTCCATATCTTCCAGCGTTCCAAAAAGAATGTACCAAAAAGAGTGTACAAATTCATAAAACTCTTTTTCCTCAGGTTCAATGTCTTCAAGGATATCAAGAAGATCCATGAAATCTTCTTTTATGTCATCTGCAAAATGAGTAAGCGCATAGGCCCTTACTTCCTTTTGTAGCTCAAGAACTTCGTGATTCAAAACATCCTTAATTGAAACTGCATCTTTGCTGCCGCAGCACTTTTTATATTTTTTTCCGCTCCCGCATGGGCACGGTTCGTTTCTGCTTACTTTTACTGTTGACATTTTATAAATCTCTCCTACCAAATTCGTTTAACTCTACTATCCTAACATTTATCAGCAGTTTAGGCATTAAACAAGCGGATTTAAACATTTGGCAGGTTTAGGAAGCCGGGATTGCGTGCTTTTTTGAATTGAGTTAGCTGATTTCGGTCACTACATCACTTTTATCGGTCAGTATTTTATTTTATCGGTCACTTTCCAGTTATATCGGTCACATTTTCCTTTTTATCGGTCAGTTTTCCAATATATCGGGTTCCCGTCCTAACAGCTTTCCAGCATGCACATAGTAAAAACAAAAAAAAACGAAGAGCTCCACTCTCCGCTTTTCCATTTTCACTTATTTTTCATATACGCCAAGACATCCAAATCAATTTTCCCCGCTACCTGCTCGCGGGCTTCGAAATTTTCGGTATGAATAAAGGCAGTTAATGCTTTCATAAGATGTTCATGACCCTGACCAGCCTCTAAATAATCGAGCCGAGTTAATTCCCGGACAAGCTCCTCTTTTATCTCACCTTCAATTGCCGCAACCCTTTCAGCCTTTGACGGCGCAAAATACAGCTGCTGCAGATGATAAATTCGAATCAATTCAGTAATCGGCTCCGGATGGTCATCGACCCGCAAGTCTATGTAGCGGTCGTTAAACCCTCCGTATCCGCCAGCTTCTTTCACTACAAGAAGGGCTGCGGATTGCTGTCCGCGGCTGTCACCGCCGGCTGCCTGGCCTGCATTCAAGGCGGCAAGCAAGCGCTCAGCCAGAGAGCCGTCCGTGCTGATAAAAGTCTGGCCCATTGCCTGAACGGTTTTTTCATCCACTAGGATGTTGCCCTGCGCGGCAAAGTGAGGTCCGGTTATTCCTCCAGCCCAATTATAGCAGCCATCCCCTGTGAACGTTGCCGGGTTCCCCATGGCATCCAGCAGTCCGACCTGACGGAGCTCTTTTTCAGGATCATCTTTGGTAATGATTTCAAGTGCTTCCTCAGCCGTTTTACCTTCTTCCATCAATTGCAATGCACACGGTCCATATGAAGTATTCGCGTAGGACTGAGTCGCAACGGCTCCGATACCTGCTTTTGCAAATGGCACTACTGCACCAACGCCGAGAAATTTCGATTGAACTGCGATTCCCCATTCTTTTTCCTTTGGATCATATCCAACGATGGAAAATGTCATATAAAAAATCCTCCCCTATCCTAAAACAAGCCCCCCGTAAACGAGCGCTCCGGCGATAACATAAGCCGGATGGACTTTAAGCCTTTCCATCAGGAAAAAGCTAAGCAGTCCGATGAAAAGTGTCTGCAGGATCCCGACACCCTCGTAAGCTGAGAAAAAGAAATCATACGTCATGATGCCAAGCAAAACCGCGATAACTGGTCGGATATAAGTAGTCATCCGCTTGACGCGCGGTGATTCCTTATACTTCATAAGAAGTCCGAGCAGTGTAATCATCAGTATCAGCGATGGAGCTACAGTTGCGAATACCCCCACGATTGCTCCGAGGATTCCTCCCTGTTCATAGCCAATATAGCCGGCCATTTTCGTTGCAATCGGTCCCGGCAGAGCATTGCCCATTGCCAGCATTTCACTGAATTCATTTGTTGTGAGCCATCCATAATGATCGACCACTTCATTCTCAACTAACGGAATGGATGCTGGTCCCCCGCCGTATCCAAGAATCCCTGGAATGAAGAATGCCAAGAATATCTGAACGTAAATCATGCGAGATTCCTCTCCTTTTTCGCTTCATTTTTTTCAGCTTTATCCTTTTTCAGGAGAGCGGCTGCCAGCAAAACAAAAATGATGATAGCCGGATGGATATTCACAAATTCCAGAAGCACCAGGCTTGCCGCAACAAAAAGCAATGTCCAGCCCCAGCCGAGTGATGATTTCGAAGACTTTTTAACAAAGTCCCAGGTGAGTGTTGCCAGCATAACTGCCACTACTGGAACGACTGCCTTTGTCATGCCCGCTACCCAAGGCTGGTCTTTTAATGTATTTAACGCGGTAAGAAGAATAATCATAAGGACAGTAGTTGGAACCATCGTTGCCACTAACGCATTAACCATGCCGAGAATCCCGCCAACACGATAGCCGATGTAGCCGGCCATTTTTGTGGCAATCGGACCAGGGAGTGCGTTGCCGAGCGCCAGTACATCGCCAAATTCATCCGTATCCATCCATTTATATTTATCAACAACTTCTTTATGGACAAGCGGAATGGATGACGGACCGCCTCCATATCCCAGAATGCCCACTCGGAAAAAAGCCATAAAGATGTCAGCCTGCTTCATGATGCCACCACCTCTTTTCAATTTGAAGGTACTCAACTCAGGAAAAAGCAGGTGAAGGAGCGGCCATTTTTTCCGCTCCTCAGTACCTTTTATATGGTTATTTTACTCTTATATGCGTGCTGCTTCCTCATTTTTTATTACCAGGCGGCGATTGATCCATCTGTGCGTGCTTCCGTTCCGCCCATAAGCACGCCTGTTTTAGGGTCTCGCCAGATAATCTGGCCGCGGCCGAATCCGCCAGTATCAACGGTTACCTCGATTTGATGGCCTTTGCGCACCAAAGCCTGTGCAATATGATTAGGGAAGTGCGGTTCCACCTGGACCTTTTTCCCTTCAATCCACTGCCATCTTGGCGCATCAAGGGCTGCCTGCGGATTCAAATGGAAATCCACTGTATTCATGACCACCTGCATATGCCCCTGCGGCTGCATAGAGCCTCCCATCACCCCAAACGGTCCAACTGCTTCGCTGTCTTTTGTCAGGAATCCAGGGATAATTGTGTGGTACGTTTTCTTGCCGGGCTTCAGTGCATTATGGTGCTCCGGATCAAGAGAGAAGTCGTGTCCGCGATTCTGAAGAGCAATTCCCGTTCCCGGAACGACGAGCCCGGATCCAAAGCCCATATAGTTGCTTTGGATGAAGGATACCATATTGCCTTCTCTGTCGGCTGTTGCCAGATAAACGGTACCTCCTCGCGGCGGCTGGTATGGCTGTGGAGTCAGAGCCTCGCCGGCAATCTCGCTGCGGCGGGATTCACCGTACTCCTCTGAAAGCAATTCTTCAACTGTCACTCTCATTTCCGCAGGATCCGTAATAAATGCCTTTCCGTCAGTAAAAGCTAACTTCATTGCTTCAATTTGTTTGTGATATGTATCAACCGTTTCTTTATCGCGGAATTCAAAGCCTTTAGCGATATTTAAGCCCAAGAGAGCGACGAGCCCCTGGCCGTTCGGCGGGATTTCCCAGACATCATATCCGCGGTAATGAACTTTGATGGGATCCACCCATTCCGCCTTGTAATCTGCGAGGTCTTCCTTTGATAGGAATGCATTGTATTTTTTTGAAAAGGCATCGATCTTTTCAGCAATTTCCCCGCGGTAAAAGCTCTCGCCGTCCGTTTCGCCAATAGCTCTTAAAGTGGCAGCATGCCCTTCAGACCGCCAGATCTCGCCAATTTCAGGAGCCTTGCAATCTGGAGCAAAGGTTTCAAACCAATGCTGGAATTCGTCATCAGTCAGAATCTGCTTAAACTTTTTATAAGCAACCTGCCAGTACTTGCCGAGAATCGGTGTTAAAGGATAGCCTTTTTCAGCATAATCGATGGCTGGCTGAAGGACATCCTTTAACGGAAGCTTGCCGAAACGCTTGGAAAGCTCAGCCCACGCGGATGGAGCACCAGGCACCGTTACCGGCATCCAGCCGTGCGTCGGCATTTTTTCGATGCCTCTTTCCTTTAATGCTTCGATGGAAATGGACTTTGGTGCAGGGCCGCTTGCATTCAATCCATGAAGCTCCCCTTTCGTCCAGACCAGTGCAAATGCGTCGCCGCCGATCCCGTTTGATGTCGGTTCAACCACTGTAAGAGCAGCAGCTGCTGCAATGGCTGCATCTATGGCATTTCCGCCTTTTTTCATGATATCTAATCCAGCCTGTGCCGCAAGCGGCTGGGAAGTAGCCACCATGCCGTTATTGGCCATGACGGTCGTTCGCTGTGATGGGTATGGGTGGTTGTGGAAATCAAAGTTCATGGAGTTCACCTCTAATATTATTTACGCTTCTATAGTTCTGATTATAGCAAATTATTAGACTATTAATGTTTTAATTCAATAAAAATTTCGGATCGTGAAGTATCTTCGATGAAAGGAGCCGTACCCAAATGGCTACAGCTCCTTTTTTTTGTGTTCACATTCTTATTCAACCGTAACCTTTTCAAGCATGTACAATCCTGATGGATGCATCCAGAAGCCTTTGACATTGCTGCCGATGACTGCAAGGTCTTCATCATTGCGAAGGAAGACAATTGGCGCTTCTTCCATCTCAATTTTTTGAGCTTCGGCATAGATTTCAAGACGTTTTTGCTCATCCGTTTCCTGGCGTCCTTTGTCGATCAGCTCATCCACTTTCGGATTGCTGTAAAAAGAACGGTTACCAGGGTTTCCTCGTGCATCACTGTGGAACAGGAAGTACTGGTTGTAATCCGCATCCCCGGTCATGTTGGACCACCCAAGGATAAACATATCGTGGTCGCCTTTTGCTGTACCTTCAAGGTATGCGCCCCACTCCACTACTTTTGTTTCAACTTCAATGCCAATGCCCTTTAATTGAGACTGAACAACCTCAGCCACGTCCATGCGTGCTTTATTATCATTTGTCCAGATGGTTGTTTTAAAGCCGTCCGGGTAACCGGCTTCCGCTAATAGCTGCTTCGCTTTTTCAAGGTCATATTTGTAGCCTTCAAGATCCGGGTTATGGCCCCAGATTGCAGGTCCCATCGGAGCTGTTGCAACTGTACCAACATTGTTATAAACGCCTTTTACAATGGCTTCTGTATCAATTGCATAGCTGATAGCCTGGCGCACTTTAACATTATTGAATGGTTCTTTTTCAACGTTAAAGCCGATGTAGTCTACACCTAGCGCTTCACTGCGTACAAGCTCCATGCTGTCGCTGTTTTCAATGCGCTCTACTTCTGTGACAGGCACAGGCTCTGCGATATGCGCTTCCCCTGTTTCAACCATGGCAA
The DNA here is from genome assembly GCF_964223445.1 of Cytobacillus sp. NCBI lineage: Bacteria > Bacillati > Bacillota > Bacilli > Caryophanales > Bacillaceae > Cytobacillus > Cytobacillus sp. The sequence continues at coordinate 69,172 of NZ_CAXQGS010000089.1, read as the reverse complement.
TACGGGTAGAATCTTCAGGAACTACTTTATATGTGACTGTTTCCATTGAAGGCTTGTCGCCCCAGTAATCTTCGAACGCAGTCAATTTGATTTCCTGTCCAGGCTTCCACTCGCCAAGCTTGTAAGGGCCTGTACCAACCGGGTTTTGACCGAGATTGTCTCCTGACTCAATGGCAGTCGGGCTTAGGATGCCGGCTGCATAGTGGGCAAGGTTCGCCAATAGTGGAGCATATGGATAATCTGTAATCAATTGAACGGTGTGATCATCGACTACTTTTACCTCTTTAATCATTTCAAAAAGATTCGAACGCGGTGAAGCTGTTTCTTCTGCCAGTACCCGTTCAATTGTTTTCTGAACAGCTTCTGCTGTAAAATCAGTGCCGTCATGGAATTTTACTCCTTCACGAAGCTTGAATTCCCATGTTAGGTCGTCAAGCTGCTTCCATTCAGTAGCAAGAGCAGGCTGGATTTCCATATTTTCATCCTGCTGTACAAGACCTTCGTAAATTTTACCGTGATACACATTCGCAGATGGAATATCTGTGCCCAGATGCGGATCCAATTTAGTCGCATCTGATAGTACAGCAATAACCAGGTCTTTATTTGAAGCATTGGAATCACCGCTGGAAGATTCAAGGCTTCCCGGATCACTGCCGCCGGAGCATCCGGCTAATAATAAAATTACAGCGGCTAATCCCAGCCAAAAACTTTTCATTTTCATCCTCTTTACCCCCTGTTTAATAGGATATCACTTGCAAATCCTTTGTTGATTTGGTGAAATTCACATGGCCATCGTTTGTAATGACAACCAGGTCCTCTATTCTGACTCCGCCAAACCCAGGAATATAAATCCCCGGCTCAACAGTGATAACCATCCCTTCCAGAAGAATGGTCTCATCTGTCGCTCTCATCGCAGGCTGTTCATGGATGGCCAGTCCCAGCGAATGTCCCAGGCTGTGTCCAAAGTTGTCGCCATAGCCTGCTTCACGGATAATGCAGCGTCCGATTTCATCAAGTTCTCTGCACGTTCTTCCAGGTCCGATCGCCTTCAGGGATTCCTCCTGCGCCCGGCGGACGATATTATAGATCTCCACCTGCTTTTCAGACGGCTCTCCAACGACAACCGTCCTTGTAAAATCAGAGAAATAACCGTTTACGATCGCACCGTAATCCATTTTGACAAAATCCCCGACCTCAATTACCCGGTCAGTAGCCTGTCCATGAGGAAGACAGGAACGCGGACCTGAAGCAATCACATGATTGGGCTTAATGCGTTCGGCACCCTGTCTTTTCATAAAAATTTCAAGTTCCAGTCCGATATCCTTTTCGGTTATGCCTGGACGGATGAAATCCAAAATGTGTGTGAAAGCCTGATCGCAAATCTCGATCCCTTTTCGCATGTTTTCGATTTCTTCCTCATCTTTAATCATGCGGATTTCATTTGTTGAGGACGTAACATCCACCAGCTCAGCTTCCGGAAGCCTTGTTTGAATTTCCAAGTAGACAGATGCCGGAACATCTCCAAGTTCAAGGGCGAGTGTTCCATTCTTAATAGTAGAAGAAAAAGAATCACAAACCATTTCAATCAGGTTTTGCTGATGCTGGATCACCTCGAAATCGGATGCCTGATCTTTCGCCTGGTCCACATATCGGAAATCTGTAAACAGCTTCTGTGAATCCTCTTCTATTAAAAGAGCACCTGCTGACCCCTTGTATCCGGAAAAATAGTATCTGTTTTCAGGTGAGTAAATAAAAACCCCTTTCCACCCATTTTCCGACATTTTCTTTCTAAGCTTCTCAACTCTTTGTTTCATCCCTTCACCCCCTATTAATATGTAAAGAATATGTAAATCTCTGCTGTGCTGTGTGAATTTCAACCGAGACGGGCATTTGCTCTGCATCCCAATTGAAAAGGTTGTGTTCATTATAGGAAAAATTTTTTGCCAATGTTTTCGTTTTTTTGTCATGTTTTTGCGAATTTTTTACTTTATCTTAAAATTCAGACAAAATAGTTAATAATTTTGATAAATTAGTTCTCAACCAATAAGACACATGGGGAGGAACCTAAACATGAGCACAATTGCAAATCCTCAAGAAACAGCCAAAGCTCCTGTGCCAGTTTCCAAAAGGAAGGCCAAGGGAGCCGATCTGGCAAAAGCTCTTATCAAAAATAAAATGTCGCTGGTAGGCGGCAGCATTGTTTTTATTTACATTATTCTCGCTGTCCTTGCACCGCTTATCTCGCCTTATGATCCATACGAAATTGACCTTGTGAACAAACTGCAGCCTCCATCAGCTGACCATATTATGGGAACTGATGATAAAGGCCGGGATATTTTCAGCCGTATTTTATACGGCTCACAGCTTTCTCTGGCAGTTGGCTTTGTATCAGTCTTCATCGGAGCATTATTTGGAATTGTTCTGGGGATTATCTCCGGCTACTACGGAGGCTGGGTGGATACGATTATCATGCGTTTCATTGACGTGCTGCTTGCATTTCCTGGACTGCTGCTTGCACTTGCCATTGTCAGCGCACTGGGGCCAAGTCTTATAAACGTTATGATCGCTGTCGGTGTTTTTTCGATCCCTACTTTTGCCCGTATTGTCCGCGGCTCGACTTTAAGCGTTAAGAAAATGGAATATATCGATGCAATCCGTGTTTTAGGGGCAAGCGACCTGAAAATTATTTTTGTTCATATCCTGCCTAATATTATGAGTCCAATTATCGTACAGGGAACATTGCGCTTGGCGACATCGATTCTTTCAGTAGCAGGCCTTTCCTTCCTTGGAATGGGGGCACAGCCGCCAACACCTGAATGGGGTGCGATGCTGAGCGATGGCCGTGATTTTCTGTTCACTGCGCCGCACATCGCGTTATTCCCGGGCATCGCCATTGCCCTGATCGTTCTGGGCTTTAACTTATTCGGAGACGGACTCCGTGATGCACTGGATCCGCGAATGAAAAATTAAGGAGGTTCTCACATGTTTATCTTTCTGATGCGCAGGCTTGTTCAAATGATCCCGGTTCTGCTGGGCGTTACCCTTATGGTTTTTCTCATCATGCAAATGGTTCCCGGTGACCCCGCCGTTCTAGTGGCAGGTGAAGGGGCAACCGATGAGCAGGTGGAAGCGATCCGCCATGACCTCGGATTAGATCAGCCTCTTGCCGTTCAATATCTGAGTTATGTTGGGGATGTTGTAAAAGGAGATTTTGGCGAATCCATACGGACAAGCCGTCCTGTTCTGGACGAAATCCTCGTCCGTTTGCCAATCACACTTGAATTGGCATTCTGGAGCATTGTGATTACGATTGTTTTGGGTGTACTGTTCGGAATCATTGCAGCAACGAAGCAAAACAGCTTTACAGATGTTGGTTTAATGATGGTTGCCCTTCTTGGCGTATCCTTGCCGAACTTCTGGCTCGGCCTGATGCTGATCATCTATTTTTCGGTCGGACTTCAATGGTTTCCGGTTGCCGGCTGGGGGACCTTCAGCCATGTCATCCTTCCGGCCATTACACTCGGAACAGGCGGCGCAGCCATTGTGGCCAGGATGACACGTGCGAGCATGCTGGAAGTCATCCGTCAGGACTATATCCGCACTGCCAAGGCAAAGGGTGTACGTCAGCGTCTAATCATTTACAAGCACGCGTTAAAAAATGCACTGATCCCGGTTATTACAGTAGTCGGCCTGCAGTTTGGCGCCCTTCTCGGCGGAACAGTTTTAACAGAATCCGTCTTTGCCATCAATGGAGTCGGCCGATTAATTATTGATGCCATCCGGATGCGTGACCTGCCGCTTGTGCAGGGATCGATTTTATTCGTATCGGTATTGTTTGTCATCGTCAACCTGCTTGTTGACCTGTCCTACCGATTCCTGAATAAACGTGTTGAACTGAACTAAAACCATTCCCGATTGAGAGGAGCAGAATGATGGGAACTGAACATAAAGAAACGATACTGGAAGTGAAAAACTTAAAAACTCATTTCTTCTCCGGCAAAAAAGTCATTAAAGCAGTCGACGGCGTAGACTTTGATGTAAAAAGAGGAGAAACGCTCGGCATTGTCGGAGAGTCCGGGAGCGGAAAGAGCATCACCTCTCTCTCCATCATGCGGCTGATTGCAGAGCCTCCGGGAAAGATCGTGGACGGTGAAATCAATTTTAAAGGGAAAAACCTGCTATCTGAAACAGAGGAAGGCATGCGGCAAATGCGCGGAAATAAGATTTCGATGATCTTCCAGGAACCGATGACTTCACTCAATCCTGTGTATTCTGTCGGTGAACAGATTGCAGAAGCTTTCCGGATTCATCAAAAGCTGCCGAAAAAAGAAGCCTGGCAGAAGGCGGTTGAAATGCTGCGTTTAGTCGGTATTCCATCCCCTGAAAAAAGAGCCAAACAGGAGCCCCATGAATTAAGCGGCGGCATGCGCCAGCGTGTCATGATTGCAATGGCATTGGCGTGCAAGCCGGAGCTGCTGATTGCTGATGAGCCGACTACGGCTCTTGATGTAACGATTCAGGCGCAGATATTAGATCTTTTAAAGAACCTGCAGGAGCAGCTTGGAACGGCTGTCATCATGATCACGCATGATATGGGTGTGGTTTCAGAAACCTGTGACCGTGTCGCCGTTATGTATTGCGGAAAAATTGTCGAGCATACGGATGTAGATTCCCTTTTTGAAAATCCAAAGCACCCTTACACACAGGGCTTGCTGAGAAGCATTCCGGCTGTGGACAGGGACGTGGAGGAACTTGAGGCTATCCCTGGTACAGTTCCAAGCCCGGACAATCTTCCTCCTGGATGCAGCTTTGCACCAAGATGCCCGTTTGCCACTGATTTGTGCAGAACGGAAGAACCGGATTTATTGATTGATAACGATGATAAAGTCCGCTGCTGGATGTACTCGGAAAGATGGAACGGGCCGGCAGCAAAGGAGGTTGCAGCAGATGTCAGCCACGCTAACTAAAGAAAAGGAAATCCTTCAAGTTAAGGACCTGCAGCAGTACTTCCCGATTAAAGGCGGCGTTTTTGGCCGCACCGTCAATCATGTAAAAGCGGTTGATGGCGTGAACTTTACGATTTATGAAGGGGAGACCGTCAGCATTGTCGGTGAATCCGGATGCGGAAAGTCGACGACAGGACGCGCGATTTTGCGCCTGGATGAGCCGACTGGCGGGGAGGTTATCTTTCAGGGAACGAATTTGCTGTCTAAATCAAAACGGGAGATGCGTTCGATCCGCAAAGACTTGCAGGTCATTTTCCAGGATCCGTTCGCATCTCTTAACCCAAGAAGATCCATTGGCCAGACGCTTGAGGAAGCAATGGGGATCCTGAATGTTGTTCCGAAAGCGAATCGGAGGCGCCGGGCAATTGAACTTTTAGAACAGGTTGGATTAAAGGAAGAGCATATTGACCGCTATCCGCACGAATTCAGCGGCGGTCAGCGCCAGCGGATCGGCATTGCCCGCGCATTGGCGGTGGAGCCGAAGCTGATCATCTGTGACGAGGCTGTATCCGCACTTGATGTTTCCGTTCAGGCACAGGTACTGAATCTATTAAAAAAGCTGCAGAAGGAATATGGCTTAACGTATCTATTTATCTCTCATGACCTTGGGGTTGTGCGCCATATCTCTGACCGAATCATCGTTATGTACCTGGGAAAAGTAGTTGAAATTGCTGAGAAAAAGAGCTTATTTGACAACCCGCGCCATCCTTATACACAGGCGCTGCTGTCAGCCATTCCGGAGCCAAACCGGAAAAAGAAAAAGGAACGTATCATCCTGAAGGGCGATGTCCCGTCCCCTATCGATCCTCCTGCCGGCTGCCGGTTCCATACAAGATGTCCGCTGGCTACCGACTTGTGCAGGCAGTCCGATCCGGAGCTTAAGAGTCTGGGAGAAGGACATCAGGCCGCCTGCCATTATGCGGAGGCAATTTCTTAAATAACAGGAGTTCCAGCCACAGTGCTGATCTCATATTATGGAATAACCCCCTTTTGGGCGATGCCTTATGGCTTCGCTCTTTTTTGCTTTACAACTTTCATTCAACTAAAATTCCATTTTATTACGTTTCCCGAATTAACTTACTAACCAGTTATCTGACATGTTATACTATTATAAATTCTTTTAAGGCGTGAAGACCATGCTCATTACATACGAGACCTTTTCATTGTTTGCGATTTTTTCCATATTTGTGCCGATGGCCGGAGCCATTATCTTAATGATGGTGCTGGCTTTTGAAAAACAGATTGATAGTCTTTCCTTCGAAAAGCAGCAGGTGGTTCTGGAAAATACGCTGCAGGAAAGCAAATATATGCAACTGAATCAGCAGATTCACCCGCATTTTTTATTCAATACCATTAACCTGATGCTCGGTCTCGCCCGCTTAAACCGCATAGAAACACTGATCAAGGCAATGGAAACCTTGTCCCTGTTTTTAAAATTCAAGTACCAGATAAAAGAGCAATTAATTCCGTTAAAAAAAGAATGGGAGTATACCAGATATTATTTAAAAATACAGGAGCTGCGGTTTCATAACCGCCTTACCATTACGGAGGATGTAGACGAAGAAGCATTGAAGCACTTTGTGCCTCCTTACCTGCTTCAGACGATTGTGGAAAACTCATTCAAGCACGGACTGGAGAAAAAACCCGGACCTCTTTCCCTCACCATTAAAGCGGCAAGCCACGAAGACCACATCACTTTATATGTCGAGGATAACGGCCTTGGCATCGGTGATCATTCATTCGAGGACATGATGACAAAAGGGCAGGGTCTTTCCAATGTTAAAACGCGGCTCGATCTCCTGTTTCAAAAGGCAAATTTGGACATCTATAAAAATGAACAAAACGGAGCTACTGTGAAAATAACACTCCCAAAAGTCGAATTCCAGCAGGAGGAGCAGGCATGAATGTATTATGCATAGATGATGAACCAATCGTAATTGAACAGCTTGAATATATTCTAAAGCCGGCATTTCCTTTATGGAATTTCCACTTTGCCTATGACAGCAGCCAGGCTCTTGCCATCAGCAAGGAACACTACTTTCATCTGGCTTTTGTGGACATTGAGATGCCGGGCAAGTCCGGGCTTGAACTGGTCAAAGATTTAAAAGAGCTCCAGCCCCATCTGCAAATCATCATTCTATCAGCCCACCAGGACTTTGAATTTGCCAAAAAGTCCATTCAGCTGGGGGTTTCCGAATACCTGACCAAGCCTATTATCGAAGAAGAATTAAAAGAAACGCTGAAAAAGTTCTCCACTCCCATTTTCAAAAAGGAATATTCCAAAATGGTAAACGAGGCTTTAAATCAAATTCATGAGTCCTATGAACAGCGGATTGGCCTTCAGGATATTGCAGCCAGGGTCCATGCAAGCCCAGCCTATTTAAGCCGCAGGTTCAGCGAAGAAGTTGGCACTTCCCTTATTGACTACCTGACCATTTACAGGCTGGAAAAAGCTAAACACCTTCTGTCTACCACCCATTACAGCATTTCAGAGATCGCTGAAAAAACCGGCTTTAACAGTCTTCATTATTTTTCAAGCCAATTTAAGAAAAAAGAGAACATTACACCAAAGCAATACAGGGAGCAGCACTGATGAATACAAACCTATCCAAATCAGTTCAATATGGCTTCGGGCTGCTGAGCATTGCCATTATCTCAAGATGGACATCAGGCAATGCCGTTTTTACAGCACCTGAAGCTTTTTTGCGTTACGGCTTTATCGGGACTGTCAGCTTTTCAGCTGCCGGCGCCATTGCCTTTTTGGCCCTTATTCCAATTATCGCAAGGGTACGGTCTGCAGCAGAGTCTTCATCTTTTCTCGGAATTATGGCAAGCCGTTTGTCGGAGCCTGCCTTAAAGTGGATGAAGCGGGGCATTCTGCTGGCCATTTTTTTCGGCATGTCCGTTATGGGCTTTGCCGCAGGGATCCTCGTTTTCCCACTGGGCACCCCGGTTCCTGTCGGGATGAGTTTATTCTTTTTATTCGGGTTTCTGGCAGCGATCTTTTTCCGGTTAAAATGGTTTACCCGGTTCAGCATGCTAAAAGTGGGCATTCTCTTTTTAATCATGATCATGATTCTTGTCCATGCTTATATGCTGGAAGGGATTGAAGTCGTATACGATGGCATCCGCCTGTACCATCCGTATCTGCTTTATGTGGAATGGGATATGCTACCCTTGCTGCTGACGGCTTTTACCATCGCCATGCTCGGGCATCTGCTGCTGGATCTGAAAATGTGGAATATGCTTTTAAAAAGCAAAAGAGAAAAGCTGCGGCTCGGTCTAAGTATGACTGGTCTTATCTGGAGCACCATCCCCTTTTCATTTTCGATGATTGCTTTATCGGCCATTTATAAAGGCGGCTTTCAAAACTTTTATTCCGTCTTTGAAAAAATTTTCCTGAGATACGACCATTTCGCTATTACGATTCTGCTCATTTTTATCTTAATGGTTATCTTCTTCGAAACTTTTCTATCACAGATTCATTCGCTGTATGTTCTTTATGACCGGAATGACCTCAAGCTGAATAAGCATATGTGGGGGATTCTGATTTTGTTTGTGGCGGCCATTCCATTTTGGGCCCACTTATTCTCGATATCTTTACTGGATTTATTCTTTATTTCCGGAGTCTTTTTTGCGGCCGCGCTGCCGGTTATCCTGCAGATCTTATGGAGCAGGAAGGAAAAAGGCATGCTGATGCCTGCCGCAGTGCTGATTGGGACTTTATCCGGCTGGACATTTTTATTTTTCAATGAAGGACCGAACAGTATCCTTATTGGGTTTGCGTCATCGCTGATTGTTTTGTTAATAGGCTGGACTGCTGAAAGAAGAAGCATCACAGCTGTCTCCTAGTACGGAAGGAAGAATATTGACAAAAATCTAAGAATCCAATATGATGTAGCTATAAATTAAATAGTTTCTCCTAAAGGGGAGTAGCTTTTACAGCAGAGTCGTCATTACGGAGCACATGCTCTCGGCTTTGTTGGCAATCTAAACAATTGTTAGCAAGACCTTTACCAAATTCGGTAGAGGTCTTTATTTATGGGCCTTTACCACCGCGGTAAAGGCCCCTTTTTTTGTCTAGCTCCGGTGCCTACCCCCTCGAGGTCATAAGCCAATCCTTCCAGTTAAGGCAAAGGACGCTTCCCGGAAGGCTCGTCTTATGCTTGTCGGGGGTGAGCAAGGCACCTCCGCTTTTCTTATTATACAGGCCCGCACCGCCGCATGTTTTACTTCATAAAATGGAGGAATAGGTAGAAGGAAAATTCTTTGAAACTTTATCGTTATTTTCACGTAAAGAAGGAAACAGGAAAATTGTGGTGTGAGCGAGCAGCTCCCCCCTATACAAAATTAGAGGAGAGATCTTTGTTGATTTTACGAAAATACATGTCAATGCTTGGAATAGGCTCTGCAAAAATTGATCTGCAGCTGCCAAAGCTTCAATATACGCCAGGAGAAAATGTGAGCGGAATCTTCCTGATTGAAGGAGGAACCATTGATCAGCAGATTAAGCGGATTGAGTGTGACCTGGTCATGGCATCGCCTGACGAAGAGAAGGAGGAAGTGATCGGGACAGCGACCATTCTGTCCACCAAAGTCATTGAATCAGAAGAAACCAACAAAATGGACTTTAACTTCCAGCTGCCTGAAGACATTCCCTGCTCTGCACCTGACCGGATTTTTCAATTTAAAACAAGGCTGATCTTTAACGAAGGCGTCAAAAGCGCCGACCTGGATAAAATCACGATTATTCGATAATCAATCCCTAGGAGGATGAAACGAGTGTAGCATATCCCCTCTTACCATATATAAACTATAAAAAGAGGAGATTCATACCTAATTGAACACTTTGCAAAAGTGGCTAATTCTATTTACTTTTTGAAGCATACTTGAAACAAGCTATCTGTCAGCTGCCACACTTGAGGTGAAAAACCCGCCGCGCATTCAGGTGTCAGCTCCCATTCAGCGAATGAACTAGAAATAGGTGAACTAAATGAAGTTTTTCAAACGCATCAAGTTTGTATTAAAATTTTGGAAGTTCCTTCCCTTCCTGAGGGATTACTTTCTCTCACGGGAGGTATCAGCCGGCAAAAAGCTGTTCCCGGTTGCGGCCGGCCTTCTTTATATCCTACTGCCGCTCGATCTTGTGCCAGACTTCCTGTCGATTTTCGGATTTACGGATGATATCGTGATTACATCTTTTGTCCTTCAGCAGATGGTGAAAATGGCTCCGGAGTCATTGAAGCAAAAATATAAGGTCCTGGAGGAATGATTTTGAAGCCTGTGAATATGCAGGCTTTTTTATTTGGCTTTTTTTAGAGAAAGGTCTGACTTCAGACTTAAAACCTCCACCTTTCTGCCGATATTAGGTAAGGCGAAATACGACAACACGGAGGTTTATTTTGAAAAAACTACTACCTATTCTGCTTCTGTTCAGTTTACTTCTGGCAGCCTGCTCTGCCTCTGAACAAAGTAAAAACCAAAATAAAGAATATAAAATTGGCATTCTATTATCAGACACAGGACTTGGAGATGAGTCTTTCAACGACTCTGCCTTCCGGGGCCTGGAAAAAGCCCGTGATGAGCTGGGTATTCTGTTTGATTACAAAGAAGCTCCAGACGAAAATTTTGAAAAGCCGCTTGAAGAACTTGTCAGAGAAGATCATGACCTTATTATCGGACTGGGTTTCACAGCACAGGAAGCACTTGAAAAAACGGCTGAGAAATATCCCGAAAAGCAATTTTTGCTGATTGATGCTGTTTCCGAGCTTGAAAATGTGGTCTCACTTACTTTTAAGGAGCATGAAGGAAGCTTCCTTGTCGGGATGCTTGCTGCCATGACAAGCAAAACGGGCAAGCTGGGATTTATCGGCGGTGTTGATGTGCCCGTCATTCACCATTTTGAAAATGGATTTATTCAAGGTGCCAAGCACTTCAATCCGAAAATTGAAGTATTAACAGAATACGCCGGGAACTTTGGAGATGCGGCTCTCGGTGAGAAAATTGCTGAGAAGCAAATTGCTGCAGGTGCAGATTTTATCTACCCTGCTGCCGGATTCACCGGTTTTGGCGCACTGAAAAAAGCGGAAGAAATAGGCGTGCTTGCCGGCGGTGTCGATTCCGACCAGTATTTTGTTGCGGAAAAAGCCGTTGCCACATCGATGGTCAAAAACATCGACATTGCTGTTTTTAACCTGGCGAAGGAATTGACGGAAAACGGAAAAATCGAAGCTTCCTCCTATGAATGGGGACTGGCAGAAAACGGTGTCGGCCTTTCGGAAGTTCGGGTCATTTCCTTAACAGAGGAGCAGAAAGCTGCGTTGAAAAAGGCAACAGAAGACATAATCAATGGAAAAATGACAGTAAAAGCTGAGATATAAAGGAGCTCCCAAGATGACATTACGCAACCGCCTTATTATTGTCACGCTGATCCCGCTCGTACTGTCGGTCAGCATGATAGGCTTTATCATTTACCAGACATTAAACATACAAAGCTCCGCTAAAGATGATGTGGAACTTCTTCTGAAAGTAAAGGACCTGGAGCAAAGCCTGGTAGTGACAAGCCAATCACTTGCCAATTACACCTATAATTCCAGTGACGCCAACAAAGACCAGGCACTAACCATGATGAAAGAAGTTCAGGAAAACCTGGCTTCATTTTCTTCAGTCGCCGCCGTTCCAGAGCACAAAAAAATCATTGGAAGCATTGAAGGAAAATATGCAGAGCTATCGGAAGTTTCGACAGAAGCCTTCACCAATGGAAACAAAGCCGAAATCAAGCGCCAGAGCATACGGATTTCCGGCATTTTAAATGATATGCACCTGCTGAAGAAACGGACAAATGAATGGTATGAAGGGATTCTTCAGGAAACCAGCCAGAAAATCGCCTTTATCACGAATTCCTCCCTCATAGGAAGCGTGCTGCTTATTTTGTTATCGGCTATATTCTCATGGATGGCTGCCAGAAAGATTACAAAACCAATCAATGCGATTGTGGAAAAAGCAGAGAAAATTTCAGAGGGCGATTTAACAGCAGACTTATCACAGCTTTCTTTTAAAGAAAACAGCCGCTATGAAGTGGATAAACTAACGGAAGCCTTCTCAAAAATGGTGGTAAATCTAAAAGGAACCGTGCAATCCATTGAAGAAGTCAGCCAGAATGTAAAAGGATTTGCCGGGGATGTGGCTTCTTATATGCACAGCTTAAATGAAAGCAGCGGCCAGGTGGCCGTTTCAACCGACGAATTGGCGAGAGGAAGCCAGGCCATTTCTGAAGACGTTCAGGCTACCGCTGAGTTAATGAGCGTGATGGGCGAGCAATTTTCAGCTGTCCATCAGTCGAGTGCGAAGAGCGCTTCACAAAGTACACAGGCATTGGAATCTGTTACTCAGGGCAGAGTGTCCCTGGAAAAACAAATGAAACTTGCTGAAGAGATTTCCAGTTCGTCTAACCATATTAGAAGCTCAGTCAGTGAATTTGCCCAGTTCACCAAGGAAATTGAAGGGGCAGCTAACACCGTTAAAGATATTGCGGATCAAACCAATCTGCTGGCCTTAAATGCGGCGATCGAAGCAGCCCGTGCCGGTGATGCCGGTAAAGGATTTGCGGTTGTGGCAGAAGAAGTACGGAAGCTCGCCGATTCTTCTTCAAAAGCAACCGATCTGATCACCTCGATGGTCAGCAACATCCAAAATGGAATCAGCAATATTTACAATGCCACCGAACAGGGACATGCCCTTTCAAAAGAGCAATCCCAATCGATGAGCGAGACCGAACAAGTTTTTGAAACCATTTCCGGGCATGTGTCCGGCATTCACAGCCATCTGGAAAAGTTGGTTGAAGACATGAAGACCTCCAGTGATATGAGCCAGCAGGTTATTAGTGCCGTAGAAAACATTTCAGCGGTAACCGAAGAAACGGCTGCTGGAACTGAGGAAATCTCAGCTTCTACGGAAGAACAGCTTCGCGCGTTTGAGCAGGTTATGGTGAAGGTGGAGCAGCTGAAGGAAATGACTGGGGTTATGGAGAGGGAATTGGAGAAGTTTACGGTTTAGGCGGACTTTTGGCAGTGCCGTTTTACTGAAATTGTGAACGATGCAATTAGGTCCGGAAAACCTGCAAATAGAAGTATAATTCTTGCAAATAACTTCGGCATTTCTGCAAATAGAACGGCGAATTTGCAAATAGCAGACCAATTCCTGCAAATAGCCCCATAGTGAACCCAAACAAACGAAAACCCCGCCTCAGCAGCGGGGTTTTCACGTTTTATTATTGCGCTTCAATCAGACCATAGCGGCCATCTTTACGCTTGTACACTACATTAGTTAAGTTAGACTCTGCATTTGTGAACACGTAGAAGCTGTGGCCCAGCATGTTCATTTGCAGGATCGCCTCTTCACTGTCCATCGGCTTCAGATCGAAGCTCTTTTGGCGGACAACTTCAAGCTCGTTATCATCTTCTTCCACTTCAGGGACCTCTGCCTCATTTTCCAATGCTGCAAACACAGCAGTCAGATTGCCCTTCTCGCGGAATTTTCGGTTCACTTTTGTTTTATGCTTGCGGATTTGACGCTCCAATTTATCTGTAATAAGATCAATCGCTGCATACATATCATCATGATCTTCCTCTGCACGAAGAACCAGATTCGGCATCGGAATCGTTACTTCCACTTTAGAGCGGTTATTGTTATACGTTTTTAAATTTACATGTACATTTGCATCAGGAGTTTCAGTAAAATACCTTTCTAACTTAGCAATTTTCTTCTCTACGTACTCTCTAATTGCTGGAGTTACCTCAATGTTTTCACCACGAATGTTGTAATTCATACGTGAACTCCTCCTTCTCATTATACAATGACAGCCTTTTCATTAGCGTTTACTGTGAAAATCACCAGTAATGTCTGAAAAGGAAATGCCTAGTCTTAAAAGTATATTAAGACTATGTATTTATATTTCTATTTTACCCCTAAAAACTCCTGCTGAAACTGGTAAAAAGATTGAGAATATTTGTCGAATTGGTGACTTATTCTTATTCTTTTAAAAAACAAAAAATCCCCTCATAAAGGGGATTTAAGATTGTATATATGTCTTTAATTCTTTCCTCACTGCATTACTCCAGCCTGTATAGGCAGGATATAACTGATCACGGATGATCATTTCTTTTGCCTGGGTATCATCAAGCTTGCCGCGCAGGGACATTGCCTCTTCTAAGACAGCCTCAAAATTCTCAAGCTGCTTCTTTAGCTCTGCATTTTCCCCAAACAGTACATAAAGCTGCTCGTTCACTTTTACGATCTGGGAAAACGCCTGAAAAATATCAGAAAGGATCCTGTCCCCTTCCGTCTTTTCAAGATTGGAAAAGCTTTGATTTACGTAATCAAAGCCCTCTTCAACTGTAAGAAGGACTTCGTTATATTCTTTCACAAGGATATGCTGATCTTCTGTTAATGTACGCAAAGGTGTCAACTATTTCCTTTTGTCATAAAATGCCCCATCATGCATATTCAATGTTTGGTAGGGGTTAGCGTATTGCTGATTTTTCTGTTTCTGTGCTTTTAAGAGCTTTAGATCTTCCTTGATTTGAGCCTGCTGCTTAGCCAGCAGTGTGCGGATTTCCTGGTCCTGATCCAGAAGGAGGTTCTTTGCCTGCAGCGTTTCTTGACTTTGGAAATCAAGACTATAGAGGATCGTTCCCCGCTTCTCCAGCAGATGATCGATTTGCCCAATATAGTCCTCTCTATCTTCTGTTGGCAATCCCTTCATTAAAAGACTAAGCAGTTCTTTATTGCAGCGAAGCAATTCGTTTACGACTGACATTAATAAGCACTTCCGGCCGGCTGAGTTCTTTTTTGGCTTTGAATCATTTCTTTCCATGTATTTCTTAAATTCATCACCATTTCTTCGGCCTCTGACAAAGCATCAAGATCGTTCTTCGTATTCGCATCAATCAATCTTCGCAATATATAATCGTACAAGCGCATCAAATCTTCTGACATGACCACATCCTTATTCAAGGTCACCATAAATTCCTGAATAATCATTTGTGACCGCTGAATATATTCATTTTTCTTTTCAATGTTTGAAGATTCTATTGCCTGTTTGGCCTGGCCCATAAATTTAAGGCAGCCATTATACAGCATTAATGTTAATTCTGCAGGAGTCGCTGTATTAACGGATGTTTGCTGATATTTTTGATAGGGATTTGAAATAGCCATTACCTCTCACTCCTTTATTATCCTGCCGTTCCGCCCAATTGGGACATTAGATAATTCATTTGTTCATTCATTTTCTGCATCGCTGTTTCCATTGCTGAGAACTGCTTCCAGTAGCGGTCTTCTTTTTCCACTAGCCTTGCTTCCATATCTTTTATACGGGTATTAATGCTATCAAGATTTTTTCCAATTGTGAACTGACTATTCGTTTTCGTCCCGCTTCCTGCTCTTTCAGTAATCGTGCTGATAGAAGAAGTCAGAGAATCACGAAGACGCCTGGAAATCCCCTTTTCACCTGAGGCTGTGCCATCAGCGGCAAAGAGGTTATAAATTCCTTCCGGATCCTTCTCCAGAGCTTCTTTTAGCTTAGCTTCATTAATTTGCAGCTTTCCGCCCTCCAAATAATTGGCAGTGGTCGTGATTCCAATTGCTGACAGCTGCTTAAACTCACTATCTGAATTGGCGAGCGGAGTATAGAAGTCCATCCTAAGCTTGTCCAGTAGGCTTCTCAAATTCTGATCATTTCGAAGCATGCCGCTTTTCGACTTTTCTTCCCATTTCTCAATTTCCTTATCAGAAAGAGCTTCCCTTTGCTCATCTGTTAAAGGAGTGTAATCCTTGTATCTCTCTTCTTTTAATTTTCCCTGGATTTTATCAATCAGTTCATTATAGCTGTTAACAAACTCTTTAATATTATCGAGCGCTTTTGTGGTGTCATTTGTTACTGAAATCGTAACCGGCACATCACCAGCGGCAGGATCAATCTTATCCTTTAGTGTAAAAGTAACCCCATTAAAGGTAAAAGTATTTGAGTTCCTCTCCGTCTCAAGACCATTTAAAGTAAACTTTGCATTGGCACCGCCGACCTCATTGGTCTGGTCCATCTGCAGTCCGACCTTTAAAAAGCTGCTGTTTCGGAAACCAATTTCTTTCCCGTTCCCAGTAGTATTGTAATTACCGGATTCTGTCCGTGACATGGTGATTTTATCGGAAAATTCATCATAGAATACATTTATACCTAAATCGGATTCATTCATTGCATTAATGACAGAGTTCAAATTATCCTTGCCATCAAACTTAAATAACTCAACAGCCTCGCCCTTAGAGGCATGGGTAACCATCTCAAACTCAAAGTATTTATGGTGGTAGGAAGCTTCAACGGTTGCCCCTTTTTCAAGATCTTTTCCAAATGTCATTTTCCCGGTTTCTTTATCAATGGAAAACTCATTTTCAGCTAGAGCGGAACCACTATTATTCAGAGTAAAGGTTTCTGTCCGTTCTATCGAGTTTTCATACCATTTAACCGTAACTGCATCTCCTTTAATATCTGTAATGCCTACATGAGTTAAAGTAGCTTCATTACTCTTTTCGGACACCGTTACAGAGTCCTTAAAAATTGATTTGTACTCTGCAGTAATTGTACTATCCGCCTCTAATTCCTTACTGAAGGTCATTTTTCCAGTATTAGCATCAACAAAAACCTGATTTTGTGACTCATCTAAATCTTCAAGTTTTTCTACCACTGTAAAAGCAGTACCAGAAACATTTATCCCTGTTACAGATTCTATTGATTCTTTTCCTAACTTCCTGAGTGTAAACTCTTTGCCGGCACTATCAACCGATATATCCTCTTTAATTCCTGTACCTGTGTCTTTCCATTCAAAGGCTCCAGCCTGGAATTTATCCTGAATGGAATACAGCTTATCGGTGGTACTAATTTTATTATTTGGATCTGTGGAAATACCGGATGCACTTGAGTTCGTTGCCGACGTTGCCAGCTGGGAAATCTTTGATATTGTATAGGAAACATCCCCTGCAGTTGCTGCTGCCGTTGCAGTCACTTTGCTTTCATTGGAGGCGCTTGTATTTTTCGTCATAAAAGTAGACTGCAGACGCATGTTTAAGGTCGAATCCCTGAAATTAGTCAGAAGAAGATTGACTTCCCTGTAGGAATCCCTCTGCCATTCAAGTGTCTGCCTTTGTTGCTTTAATTTATCAACAGGCAACCTTTGTGCCCGCATCATATCTTTAATAATGCTCTCCGTATCTAATCCGGAAGCTAAACCGCTTATTCGAATACCAGACATTTGCATATTCCTTTCTGCCGATTATTCTCTACCTCTTATATCGGTAAAGAGCAGAAGATCTGAAGGGAAAAATAAAAAGAAGAGTGCAGCGACTCTTCTTTTCCCAATGCTTTAGATTCTTTTATCGATCAGAACACCCAAAAACTCGGTCATTTTTGCAATCATATCCAGGAAATCCTTAGGCGGAATCTCCCGGACGACCTCTTTCGTTTTCTGGTCAACCACCTCGACATAATACCGATTCAAATCCTCATGCAGCTGAAACTTCACCGCTGTGAAAGAAGGCTCCAAAAAATTGTTCGTATCCTTGATTTTCTCCTCCAGATACTCTTTGGACATTCCCTCTGTTTTCTTTGTTTCTTCTTTTTCACTCTCTGCCAACGGCTGCACTTTTTCTGGCTGTTCAATTCTAGTTAACGCGGAAGAAAAGGAAGGCTTTAACGAAACATCAGTCTCCAGTTTCATAGAAATCTCCCCTAAATACATATTCACTATTAATATCAGAAAATTATGTAATTTTTTTATCGAACATGTATTTTTTAATAGAAAAAAAGAGCAACCATAGTTACTCTGAAAACTACCCTTTCAAATCTATATTGCCGCCAAGATGAGGCTGAGCAGCATGCTGAAGAGCCTGTATGTCAGCAGTATTAAGCAGCTTCTGAAAAGCAGCACCCTGCTGTTCTGCACTTCCAATCGCCTGCTTCATAACTGACATGGAGGCCTGCTGCTGAACTTGTCCCTGGCTTAAGGCCATAGATAGAAGAGCAATGTCCATGTAAACACCGCCTTTATTCTAATGTACAGCTGAGGTCAACTGCTGTTCTAGAGCAGCCACTTCATTTTTTAAGATGTTTAACTGTCCATTTAAATTCTTCACTTCAATCTGATTAAGCTCATTTTCCATTGCATACTCAGCAATGGCTTTCATTTCATGAAGCTTATCATCAATCTCTTCTAATAATTGAGCACGGATAATACTCCATTGAAGCTGTTCTTCGAGGAATTTCTTATATTCTTGCTGATCTTTATCCAATTTCCATCCCCCTGGTCAGCTTATTTTTGCTTTGTTAAGCAAAAGAGACTCTAGCAGAACTAGAGCCTCTTTTAAATTGAATAATTGAATTATCCAAGTAATTGAAGAACTGATTGCGGCTTTTGGTTAGCCTGAGCAAGCATCGCTTGAGAAGCCTGGGAAAGGATGTTTGTACGAGTCATTTCCATTACTTCTTTAGCCATATCTACGTCACGGATACGAGATTCAGCAGCTGATAAGTTCTCAGATGCACTTCCTAAGTTAGAGATTGTGTGCTCTAAACGGTTTTGGAATGCACCTAGATCAGAACGTTGTGCTGATACTTTTTCAATCGCATCATTGATTACAGAAATTGAAGCGCTAGCTTTCTCATGAGTAGAAACATCTAATGCAAACTCAACATTATCATTATTTGTTCCATTTGTTACGTTTGCAGTTTTTACATAAGAAGCTTCTGTTCCATTTTTAGCTGTTACTGTTGAACCTTCTTTGCCACCACTAACTCCTAAAGCTTGTGCTCTCATATCACCAACTTGAATTGTCATGCTTTGACCAGTGTTAGCACCGATTTGGAATGTTGCTTCAAATGTACTTCCAACCACATCAGAAGCTTCACGACTTGCTGCATCGTTAACTTCAATTGAGTTACCAGCAATTCCTGGTTCTTTAGCAGTTACTGTAAGTTGTGCTGCAACTCCTGCAGTAGATGTATCACTTAATGTTACATTCTCCATTTTGTTACCGATTTGACTAACAATTGATGATACTAAAGCTTCCATATCGTAAGTATCTACATTAGTACTACCACTCGTAGAATCCCAGTTAACCAAAGCTAAATCCACTGCATGATCAGCTGTACCTTTATATGCAGATTCATTACTATTAAAGAATTCAACTGTTTCATCACCAATCGTGAATCCTTTACCATTTAGAAACTTTTCTGCTCCTTCATCTGTAACATTACCAGAAGCAAAATAATCTGAATTATCAGAAGCTATTCCTGATGCAATGATTTGATCTTTTAAGTTTGTTGCAGTGAAAGAGTCAATTGTAGCTGATGCTCTTGTACGTACTTCTTTATCACCTGAAACTTCTTGTTTTGTACCTACTACATCATTAAATGTACCAGCTGTTCCAGCAACTTCAACATCAGTTCCAAATCCCAACAGAGCTTCAGAAGTTCCAGCGACAACTACTGCTGCAGCCGAACCCTTTTCTACGCTAGTGATTGTAAGTTTATCATCATCACCAACAGAAACAGTGTACTTACCTTCACCTAAAGAATTATCAATATCTTCTTGAAGTTTAGTAACTACAGTACTTTTATTCGCAGCTGCATCATATGCTGCACCTAGGGTAGCAGTTTGAGTTAGGGTTACTGTTTCTCCATTAATTGTAATACTTGAAGCTGTATCGAAACCTTCAGAATTTCCTAATGCATTCTGTGCTGTAGACGTAGCAGCTGTTGGTCCAAGGTTCGCAGTAAGTGAATCATTACCAGTAGCTCCTGTTACAGAAATAGATTCTCCTTCTCCGGTAGAAACAGAATTAACGCTTAACACTGCTTCATCACGAGAGAAAGTATAATTAGATTCGTCAATATTTGCATTTTCAGTAATTGCTGCTTTTAATGCCTCTTCCATCTTACTCATGATGAACTTTTGATTATCATCTCCTGCTACTAGAGTAAGAGTTACTTCATTACCGCCATCTTTAACTTCAAAAGTGTTGGCTCCTTCTTCTCCAGCAGTAGCTACTGTTTTAATATCAAGTTTAACACTGTTTCCATTGAATTCAAAAGTGAAACTCTCTCCGTTTAATTCATCTGCACCATCACCTGCACCAAGTGAAAGTTGCATTTTAGCAGCTGTAGCAGCTTCGACTTTACCACCTTGAAGAGCAGTCTGTGCAATAACACCAGTTTTGTCTAGTTCTAATGCTCCTACTTCTTTGACTGCAGAACCATCACCTTTTAAAATTTTCTGCGTATTAAACTCAGTAGTCTCACCAATACGGTTAATTTCAGAAGTCAATGCATTCATTTCCTTCTGGATTTCAGCACGGTCAACTTCTACGTTTGTATCGTTCGCGGCTTGTGTAGCAAGTTCACGCATACGCTGAAGGATATTTTGAGTTTCTTGAAGAGCTCCCTCAGCAGTTTGGATCATAGAGATACCGTCTTGAGAGTTACGGCTAGCTTGATCTAAACCACGAACCTGTGCACGCATTTTTTCGGAGATTGCTAGACCTGCAGCATCATCTCCTGCTTTATTAATACGAAGACCTGAAGAAAGCTTCTCCATTGCGTTTGCATTTGCTTTTTGGTTAGCACCCATCTGACGATAAGTATTCAACGCAGGAATATTATTGTTGATAATCATTTGGTTTTCCTCCCTGATTTTGAGTTTTCCCACATCCGTGTGGTTTGTTGGGTAAGAGGTAAAGGTCGGCCGCCCTATTCTCTGTTACACCAGTTATATCGACAAATAGTTCGATAGTTTTACAAGGATAGAAAATTTTTCTTATTTATTTTTTTGCAGAAGGTTTATTAATTCACCTGGAAGATTCAACGCCTCTTTGTTTTCCTTTTGGATCTGGAGATAAATTTCCTTGCGGTGGATTTCTACTTCCCTTGGGGCCTTGATGCCCAGTTTTACCTGGTCACCTTCTATCGAAAGGATGGAAATTTCTATTTCGTCATTCACCATGATCGACTCATTGGATCTCCTCGTTAACACTAGCATTTTGATTCCTCCTCTTTTAAGGAATTAAAAAGTAAATGCTTTGTTTCATAGGCGGAGTCATTAAGGATCAGCTGCTTGCCCAGTTTTTCTTTGACATTGATCACAAGCGGCCCTTTTAAATTAGCTGTTGAGTCTGTGAACAGTTCCTTCAGAGTTAGGATCACAAACGTTGCGACGTCTTCCTGCTTTTCTATTTTTAAAGATTCAATTTGGGCTTCTGTGAGCTTATATTGGTATTCAGGGAAAAATGGATAAGGATCCACAACTACAAATGCAAGTTCTGTGGTCTGGCCTGACTGCAAAATGAAATAAGGCATATCCTCAAAAAATGGCAGCAGGACAAATTCCTTTTCGTCCTGGAATCCTGGAATCCCGCTGGAAAAATGAATGACTTGATCCTGCGAAATCTCGATTTCACCCTGGTATTTTGTTGCTAGCTTCATTTCCTTCACCGCTTTCTATACATACTGATCGATTTTAAAGTTTTTAAGTTCAAAATCAATAGAGTCTTTTTGCTTTATATAAATTTCAGCCTTCCAGTTTTCATGTTCAATGATCGGCTTGTTCGCCTTGGAATCAATAACTGGTTTGTTGGGGGTGAATTCAATATCCACCTTTCCCGGATCATAATCAAGTTTCACCCGAAATGGCGTTTTAGGAAGGAATCCAAAACCGATTTCTTTCATGGGAGGATTGCTGTTTTCCCGAGATATCCGGGCAATCGCTCCGCCTCCGTGTTCAATCTCCATCATCTGGTCACCCTGCCTGGCCCTTTTGGCAACCCCCTCTGCTAAAACCTGCCTGGCTTGTTCTACCCATTCTTTTGTTCTCCTTAAAGGTCCTTTGCGATCTACATCAGCAAGAGCTTCAGATTGATCGATGCTTAAAGAGGAAGGTTCATAGCTGATTTCAAGGTCGGCTGCCGGCTGTTTGATTTGCAGATCTGCCTGCGGCTGCTTCATTTTCATGTCAGGTCGGGAGTAATTGATGCCAAGCTGTGCACTGGTTATATGAGTTTGCAGGTATGGCATATTCATCGTATCACCACTTTATTATCTGGATAGAAAGAAAAGCTATCTGCAATAGATAGCTTTGAATAGGTTTATCTTAAGAAATCAATCAAGGAAGGCTGGATAATCTTCGCTCCAACCGCCAGGGCTGCACGGTGCAGTGTCTCCTGCGAGGTCAGATCAATGATTACCTTCTCAGCATCTATGTCCTCATTTTCAGACATGGTCTGCTTTGCGATGATTTCCTGGCTCATGAGACGGCTTTCTACCATTTCCACACGGTTATAGCGCGCCCCGAGTTCAGCGCGTTCAGAAATAATTTTGTCTATATGACCATCCAAAGTGCCAAGGAATTTGTTCAAGTCTTCCCCGGATGACTCAGGAGATTCCATTTTATCGATCAGGTCTTTTAAGTCACTGAAGAAATCCAGTGAAAAAACGTTTTGCGGTTTAATATTTACATTTAAGTGAACGCCTTTGGAAACCTCAATGTCCACATTATTTGAGTTCACCGCAACTGCTCCGATTTCTTTGGCAATATAATCGCCGGTAACCGGAACATTGACCTCTGTCCCATCCTTGCCAATATAGGCAGCTTTGAATTCATTCCAAAGCAGCTGTTCACCCGCTTCTGTGAAAAGCGAGTAGTTTCCCGCATTTCCTGCTTCAATTGTACCCAGGTCTACAGTTTCATCCACCTTGGCAAGATCTACGGGTTTGCCGGAAGTATCAGACCCGTTAAAAATATACTTATTATTTACCTTCGTATTAGCAATAGATTCTAAATGAACACGAAGCTGCTTAAGCTCACTCGCTATAGCCTGGCGCTGCTTTTCCTCATAGGAATCATTAGATGCTTTAACTGTCAGTTCCCGCACCCTCTGCATAACAGAATTAACTTCGTCTAAAGCAGCGTCAGCATTGTCCATCCAATTATATACTTCAGACAAATTTCTCTGGAACTGCTCTACTTCAACTACCTGTGAACGGTAGCGCATCCCTTTCATGGCCACAACAGGGTCATCCGAAGGACGGTTCACCTTTTTTCCGGTTGTTAATTGCTCTTCAAG
Source organism: Cytobacillus sp. (assembly GCF_964223445.1). Classification (NCBI taxonomy): domain Bacteria; kingdom Bacillati; phylum Bacillota; class Bacilli; order Caryophanales; family Bacillaceae; genus Cytobacillus; species Cytobacillus sp. The sequence continues at coordinate 46,007 of NZ_CAXQGS010000089.1, read as the reverse complement.
TTTTCCCATGCTTCGGAAACTGTTTTGTATATGCCGAAGTGAATTATTTGAAAGCATTGATTGTGTTACACGCATTTAAAGATTACCTCCTTACCTTCCGACTCTGCCCATGCCATTAATGATGGTATCGAGCATTTCATCAATAGCCGTCATTTGTCTGGCTGCCGCATTATAGGCATGCTGGAATTGAATCATATTTGTCATTTCTTCATCAAGAGATACAGAGCTGACAGATGCGCGATTAAATTGAACCGTGTCAACAAGCTTTTGGCTGTTATTCGCCATCCGGATGGATTCCTCTGTATCAACACCCATCTGGCCGATTTTCCCTTGATAAAAGCTCATGATATTCGTTGTGGAGCCGTTAAAATCCATCACAGCATCTTTTACATTCGCTAAAGCCAGAGCATTGGATCCATCTCCGATGAATGATTGGCTTGAAGGGTTAACGCCTGTACCATTAAGGTCGAATGACCAGGAATCGCCAGCTGATAGATTCTGCACTGTACTTGGGTCAATTTTCAGTCCGAAAAGCTCCATGCTGCTGTTTACTGTCTGGCTTGAATGACCTGTGATTGGATCGCCGTTCATATCACTGGCTGAGTATTTCCAGCCTGTACCGTCATATTCTACAGTGATTTTCACCTGATCATATACTTGTGGTGGAGTGTCAGTAGACGTGACCCCTTTAAAAGCTCCCAAAATAGTAGGGTTACCTGTGGAAGAGCCAGAAATCCTGCTAATCGATCCACTAAATAACTTCCCGCTTGAAGAAGCAGCGATATTATTCAGCTCATTGGCAATATCATCTGAAAGCTTAAGCTTAGAAGCAGCTCCTTCAGGTGATTGCAAATCTCCGCCTTCAAAATCAAAGAAATCAAATCCTTGCTTCTGCCCTTTATTTATCTCCGTAATACTCCAGCCGCTCTGATGGACGGCATTAAACTGCTGGGCAAATCGGAATGCCATTAAATCAAGCGAAGCAAGCATATCCGGATATTCACCCTGAATAGCCGAGTTAGCATCTTTATAGCCATAAGATTCGATTTGGGCTAATAGCTGACCACCAGATTTAAAAGCGGCCGCATCCATTTCCTTTGTCCCGATGCTAATTTTGGAAACAGCTTTATCGCTGTCCTTTGTCACACTTATTTCATTAATAAAACCATTTTTTCCATCGATCAGCGTTCCGATTGGCTGATTGCTGCCATTCAGGATTTCAATTGTATATTTTCCTTCAGCCATGCTGTCGGCAAGTCCGCCGCTTGAGACGGAAGAAACTTTAATATTAACCAATCCTGACAATTGATCGACAAGCAGATCCCTTGCATCATATAAGTCATTAGGCAAGTATCCATGCGGTTCAATGCTGCCGATCTGCTCATTAATATTTTTTATTTGGGAAAGAAGGGAATTGATTTCTTTTACAGAATGATCTATCTGGTTTCCAAGATCATCTCTTTGCGCCTGGAGCTGGCTTGATAAATAATTGAATGTTTCAGCAACCGCTATTCCCCTTTGCCTGACGACTGAACGTGCTCCGGAGTCTTCAGGCTGTACGGAAAGATCCTGAAGAGCATTCCAAAAACGATCCAGCGTCTGCGCCAGGCCGTCCTCAGAAGGCTCGTTCATAACATCTTCCATGCGGGTCAAAGCTTCGCTCCGGGAACTCCAATATCCGAATTTATTATTTTCATTGCGGAATTGTGAATCAAGGAATCCCTCCCGAATTCTTTGCACAGAACCAGCTTCCACACCAGTTCCCATCTGGCCTGGAAGCTGGGGACGATTTAATCCGACTGACGGATAGGCTTGAGTCTGCTGAAAGTTGACCCTCTGTCTTGTGTACCCTTCTGTATTGGCATTGGAAATATTATGTCCGGTAGTATATAAGGCACCCTGCTGCGTAAAAAGAGCGCGGCGTGCCGTTTCTAATCCCATAAATGACGATCTCATTATTTATCCTCCGATTCCGCAGCACTTACACTTTTGAATTGAACATGCCCTGCGGATGCTTGATCTTGTTTGCCTGCGGATGCACATAATTTAAGCTCTGGTTCTGCTGAGGCTGCACAAGACTCATTGACATATTTACAAATTGAAGAGATTGATAGATGAGCTGCTGATTCAGCTGATTTCGTTCCTTAAGCTCCTGAATGAGCATGGACAGCTGATCTTTTAATCCGTTCAATGGATGTTTATCTTCTTCGCTCAGCATTGACAGGCAATCACCAAGAGAAGGGCTTGGAAGATCAGGAACAAGGTCCTGGCATATCCTCTGCCTCTCCTGTTCCATTTTCCCTATTGCAGCAATATGACTCTGCTCATCCTTCAGCATCTGATTCAGGGCGTCCATGTCGCCGGTTTTAATCATATCTGTCTTTTTAACTGCAAGTTCATAAAGGCTTTTATGAAGCTTAAGCAGTTTTTCCATGGATGTGGTAAGTGCTTCGGCTGACATGCCATTCCCTCCTCATTATTTTTTTGAATAAAAATTAGCGATGCTTTTTGCGACTTCTTTTGGATTGATTTTATAGGTGCCGTTCTCAACCTGGATCTTAAGCTCTTCTACCTTGGCTTTGCGGTTTTCGCTCAGCTGTGATACCTGCTGCATTTCCTTTGCGGTAGAGCTAATTTCGATTTTATCTGATGCCGTTCTGGCTGTTTTGCCTGCATTTTCAAGCTTGTTCATTTGGCGTTTGTATGGGTTCACGCCTGAAGGACCAAAGTTATTGATTTTCATGTGTACCCCTCACTTTCTTTCCGGTCGATTTAACCTATATCTATTATCGGCTATAAGTGCAGTTTCTTTAAATGTTAATTTAACTTTGGCAAAAAATACATCCATAAGCCTATAGAAAAGCTATGTGACTGAGTCACATAGCTTAGAAACGTCTATTGATTTTTTCATTGACGGCAAAATAAGTGCCATATTTTTCTCGTTGAGCTGCTTCTTTTCTTCGTTCTTCCTCAGAGGTAAACTGCTGGAGATCTTTTCTCAGCTCTCCTGCACAGCTCCTGCAGACCTTGCCTTCCCGAATGCTGACCCCGCATTTTTCACAAGGGTAACCAAGATTCGGAAATTGAGCCAGCTTCAATTTTCCAGTACGGATAAACTTTAAAATTAAATCTTCCTCTACCCCGGTTGCTTCAACAACCTGAATGATGGTTGCAGTCCGATTCTCCCTCTTACGGATAAACTGATAAACCGTCTCATAAGCCTTCTCTTCTTCCTTCCAGCACTCCTGGCATACATCGCGGAACTGGTTTTTGACAAAGATGGCACCACATTTCGGGCAGTTCGATAACTCAGCCATATGATTCTCCCTCTCTCAGTTTGTAATGAAACTATTATAGCTTGAAGAATAGGATAATTATAGAAAAATATTATTCGAAATACAGCTGGCTGCTGGCTGTTTCTATGAATCGGGATTCGGGGACGGACGGGTTCTGCTCAAGCTGTATTTGCAGAGTATCAAGCATCTTCGCCAATTCAGCTCGCGGTCCCTCTTCAATAATAAATTGAAAGCCATAATTAGTCAGAGTATCCGATATTTCATCTTTTCGGACAATCGTTCCGGTAAAGGCAAGGATCTCTCCTAATAGCCTGGTCTCAATTAATAGAATGATATCCTTTCTCACAGGGAGTTTCATTTTTGAAACAAATTTAACTCCGCCTGCACTCATATCTTCAATTAAGATTTTGGTGCTGCCCATTTTGACAGGCTTGCTGTTAAGCTCTAAGATGGTCATTTCTGCTTCCAGCGGATAGGGAAACTCGATCCGGACATACTTCCGCAAACCTTTGAACACATTGTCTTCTTTGACATTTTGCGGCTTTAAGTTACCTATTAACAGTTTCTGCTCAAAGACGGAAGGCGGAATCGGCTGACTGAAAAGATACCCCTGTATTTGGTCACATTCATTTTTTCTTAAGGAATAGAACTGTTCAAAGGTCTCCACGCCTTCTGCTACCACCTTCATATTCAGGCCATGGGCGAGCCGGATCAGATTTGCTGTAATGATGGCATCCTCCGCATTTGTATCCATTGCCTGGATAAAGGTTTTATCGATCTTCAGAATATCGAATTTATATTTTTTTAACTGGGTAATGGAGGAATAGCCGGTCCCAAAGTCATCCAGTGCAATTTTCACTCCCATTTTACCCAATTCTTTAAGCACTGCGATCACATTCTCGGAATAGTTGATTAGGGAAGATTCCGTCAATTCTATTTCCAATAGTGTTGCATCCAGATGGTTCTCTTCCAGCGCTTCCATAATTGTCGGAACAAGACTATTTTTCAAAAAGCTCAGCGGAGAGATATTTACGGATATTGGAACAACGGTAAAACCTTTTTCTTTCCAGGAATATAGCTGCCTGCATACCTTCCTTATTACGTACTCGCCTATATTAATAATTAATCCTGATTCCTCAGCTACCGGTATAAATTCCAGCGGCGACACTCTGCCCCATTCAGAATGATTCCACCTTAATAAAGCTTCGGCACTTACTATTTTGCCGGTCTTCGTATCTACTCTTGGCTGGTATTCAAGAAAAAACTCATCATGTTGAATTGCTTTTCTCATATCCTGTTCCAGGGTAAATAGCTTATACGATTCAATATCCATGGAGGGGTGGTAAACCTGAAATCTATTATTCCCCTTCTGCTTGGCATGGTACAGGGAAGATTCCGTATTTCTGACCAATTCATCAGCTGTACTCCCATTATCCGGATATAAACTTATGCCTATAGATGGCGTAATATTAAGCTCAAAGCTGTCGATAAGAAATGATTCAGAAAAAATTTGATTAATGGTATCTGCTAATTTTGCAGGATCCTCCTTCTCCTGGATATATTCCACAATCACTGCAAATTGATCACCGGAAATTCTAGCTGAAAAATAGACTGAATTCAGCTTCTCCTTAATTCTTTGTGCAGCAAGCCTAAGCAGTTCATCTCCTGAAGAGTGTCCAAATGTATCATTAATCTGCTTTAATCGCTCCAGATCAAAAAACAAAACGGCGAAATTCTGCTGTGAATCTTCTTCAATAAGGTCCTGGAGTTTCTGATCAAAGTACCGGCGGTTCGGCAGATCGGTCAAATGATCATAAAAAGCCATACGCCTCATTCTCTTTTCAAGCCATTTTTGTTCTGTTATATCTGTTACAAATCCATCAACCCGGATAAGCTCACCTTTATCATTCAGGTACGGAATACTGTGATCATTAACCCATCTGACCTCACCGGATTTATGAACAATCCGATATTGATAGCGGATGCTATTCCCATTCAGTATTTTCGCCCGTTCTGCTTCTACCTCCTGCAGATCATCCGGATGAATCACATTGTTCCACAAATCGAAATCGGCAATGAACTCCTCGGCTGAATAGCCGAAAATCCCTTCCACTCCCCTCGAGAAATGAATAACCTTCTTTTCAATTAGATCTGCAGAATAAATGCCCACTTCTAGATTTTCATATATTTGCCCAATTCGCCGCTCGTTTTCATAGAGCTTTTCTTCCATGAGCCGTTTTTCAGTTATATCCTGAATCGTTGCAATGATTTTAGCTGATCCGCTTTCTTCCGCAACATAATTTGCACGATGGTGAATATACCGCTCCTCTCCATCCTGCCTGGTTATCCGGCATATCAGATCCACACTGTCCTTTTCCTTTAACAGTCTATTAAACTGAATTTCAAAAGCCGGGCGATCCTCCTGATGAAGGTAACTCAAATACATTTTATAATCTGGAAAAAAGTCTTTTTGAGGCTTTAGGCCAAAAATCCGAAACAGCTGATCAGACCAAAACCCCTTATCGTTTTCCACATCGTATTCCAGGCTTCCAATGTTAGCGATCTTCTGAGCCTGGTTGAGATTATTTTTTATTTTAGTTAATTCCAATTTATGGATGTAATATTCAGCCATATCCTTTGTTTTGATATCATTTTCCTGCGAGTTTAATTCGTCCACTTCAAAACATCCTTTCCCAACAAAAAGGCAACTGAAAAAGTTATTTCTGTGTCGCCAGTGCAGATACCCTGCTTTAAGACAGCAGCTGGCGTCTTACACATCTATAAAATTTACCTGGACTAGAATATTTTAACATAGGAGTATTTACCTAATAACTATCTAATTCAAAAATATTAATTTGTAATTTTTCCCAAATATTATCCTCTTGCCAATGTAAACGAACGAACTGATGCAGCTCCTCTATCTTTCAAAACTTTCGCTGCATGGTATAGAGTTGATCCGGTTGTATATATATCATCTATTAAAAGGATCACCTTGTTTTCAATATTTGCATGAAGAGGCTTGAAGACCTGGCTGTAATGAATCCGCTCCTGACGCGATTTCTTGGACTGCTTTTCAGAATGTACCCGCTGAAGCAGTTCTGTCGCTGTAAAGCCTGCTTCATGAATGAGTGCAGCAGACTGATTAAAGCCTCGTTCATAAAGCCTTTCAGGACTTAGAGGAATGGGGACGAGATAATCGAATTCCAGAGCTTTCAGCTTTTCTCTTATGAATGCTGAGAAAACTCTCGCCAAAATGTAATCGCCCCGGAATTTATAACGGGCTATTGTTTCTTTCAAAAAGTCATCGTATAGGAAAAGAGAATCGTTTTTCACAAGCAGCCCTGACCATTCTGAATCCCGATTCCACCTTAGACAATCTGCGCATAGATTCCCTTTTCGAAATTGCGGATCAAAGGAGCTGAAGGGGCGGCTGCATTTATGGCATGTCTCGCCGATGATAAATGGAAGTTTATCGGAACAGCCCTTGCACAAATGATTATCTTTTGGCCGCGACCAGAGCGTAGACCAGCTGACAGGAGAGAGAATTTCTTCATGGCATATTAAACAGTTAATTGTCGATCAGTCCTTTCTTCTTGGCTTCAGTGTTCATCTTGAGAATTTGTTTTTGCGCCTTGACCATGCTTTCGGTTTTTCCGTAGTGGAAAAAGGTGATATCTCCCTTGGGGAATTGAGCTCTTCTGCCGACCCGTCCTGCAATTTGGACAAGGGCACTTTCTGTGAAAATGCGGTCTTCCGCTCCAAGAACAGCTGCATCTATATCAGGGAACGTTACTCCTCTTTCCAGGATGGTTGTTGTGAGAAGCATAGGGATTTCCTTATTGCGCATCATTTGGACTTTTGCTTTTCTGTCGGGGTCTTCCGCGTGGACCGCTTGGATTTTTGGGTAGTTTTTTCGGAGAATGGCAAGCACTATTTCCATCTTATCGATCTTCGGCAGGAAGAGGAGACATTGTTTTTGGTTTTCCAGCCGTTTCTTAATCCATTGGATGACAGCAGGTGGCAGCTTATCTTTTTTGAGGGCTTTCTCCCAGTTGCCGCACCACATAAAGGCGGGGACCGGAATTGGGTGCCTGTGATATCTCGCGGGAATCGTAACAAAGTCCCTTTTCCCGCTCCGGCACTCCTTTTGCCATTTTTGATTAGGCGTTGCTGTTAGATAAATCATAGAGGAGTGATCTTTGCGGGACTGGCGGACGGCATATTGCAGACTCTCATCAGCAGTGTAAGGAAAGGCGTCGACTTCATCCAGGATCACGGTGTCAAAAGCCTTATAAAAACGGAGAAGCTGATGGGTGGTGGCGATGGTTATGGGAGCTTGGAGATGGCGGTCTTCACTGCCGCCGTATAGGACAGCAATCGGTATGCCAGGAAAGACCTCCTTAAGCCGCGGACCAAGCTCCAGAACAACATCCGTTCTCGGAGTGGCAATGCACACTCTTTTACCGGAGGCCAGCGCAGCATTGATTCCTTCAAACAGAACTTCTGTTTTTCCTGCACCACAGACAGCCCAGACTAGGAGCTCCTTATTTTCGATTACTGCCTGCTTTACCAGACTGGAGGCAATCTGCTGCCCGGGTGAAAGGGTCCCTGCCCATACTAAGGGATGCTCAGTCAGCTCCCGGACAGGCTCAGGTCCGCACCATCCGATGAGAGGAGTGCATTCACTGACCCGCCCCATCATGATGCATTTTCGGCAGTAAGTACACTCTTTCTCACCGCATCTGGCACAGGGAAAACTTGCAAAAAGCGATCCATCACAATTGCCGCATCTGGCACAAACTGTCTTGCTTTTGGTTTTAATTACCCCTTTTCGGTAAGTAATATAGCCATTTTCATAGTGCGGATGGATTTCTTCAATTGAATGCGGAAGGTTTTCGAATAGAAGCTGTTTTCCGTAGAGGACTTGCTGGAGTTCTTTGTTATATGAATAGTTTTCGTTGAGTGGCGGCTCTGGAATGGTTTCAATGGAGGATATCGGGAGGCTTCCCTTGGGAAAATCTTGTAAATAAGGGGTCATTTTAGGAGTAAATCTCAATTAGTTCACCTCTGGACTAAATAGTTTATCTGTCTATTTGCAATTATTACGGTTTTATTTGCAAATTTTCGAATCTATTTGCAGATTTAGGCTCTCTATTTGCAAAACCAATTATTCTATTTGCAGGTATCCTGAATCTATTTTCAAACCCCTACATACACATCACCCCTTCCAAAAAAATCTGCGCCATCCCAAAGAATGGCGCACCAAAACAAACTCTTACTTCTTCACCCAGCCAAATCCCATCGCGCCTTCACCCAAATGAGTGCCAATGACCGGGCCAAAATAGCTGATCATAAACTCAACATTTGGATACTCCGCCTCAAGCTCAGCCTTCCACTCGCGTGCTTCTTCTTCACGATTGGCGTGGATAATAACAGCCTGATACGGCTCCCCGCTTTTCACATCGTCCCAAAACAAATCAACCATCCGCTTCATCGCTTTTTTACGGGTGCGAATTTTTTCAAACGGAACAATTTTCTTATCTTCAAAATGAAGCAGCGGCTTCACCTGGAGCAGGCTCCCAATCAATGCCTGTGCGCTGGACAAGCGGCCCCCGCGCTGAAGATGTGATAAATCATCTACCATGAAATAAGCGCGAATGCTCTTCTTCATCTCCTCAAGACGTTCCACGATTTCCTGTGTCCCCTTACCGGCAGCAGCAAGTTCAGCCGCTTCAATGACATAAAAGCCCTGCACCATACAGCTGATTTCGGAATCAAACGGGAAAACCTGAATCCCCTCAACCATGCTGCCAGCAGTAACTGCCCCCTGAAACGTGCCGCTGATGCCGCTCGATAGATGAATCGAGATTACTGCATCATACTCTTTCGATAATTTCTCAAACAGCTCGGCAAACTCGCCCACCGGGGGCTGAGAAGTTTTCGGAAGCTCTTTATGCTTCACTTCTTCATAAAAATCTGCAGCCGTAATTTCCACTTCTTCCTGGTAGGTCTCGCTCCCAAAAATCACGCTCAGCGGAATCATATGTATATTTAACTTTTCTCTTAAATCCTTGGGAATATATGCTGTACTATCCGTTACAACAGCCGTTTTCATAAATAGAGTTACCATCCTTATATTTTTTCTCTACTGTATGTTCATGTTCCATTTTATATGATAGCGGTGGAAAATGCATTAAGTTTAGCAAGCAGGATAAGTGCTCCATTGTGCCCATGTTGTAAAACTGGTATATATTCACATTCAAACAAGGATGGTGTATATGGTAAAATTCCTTTTGCGTCTTCATTTCGTAAAGGAGCTGTAACAATTGAAAAACAACACTTCTTTTACAAGCAAACCCAACTCCAGTAAATATAATCTTGATACACTTCACCACATACTTAATAGCGAGTTAAGCAAATACAAAATTATTAAAGTTCCAAACATAAACCACTCTCTTAGCGGAACAGAACTTGCTTCTTGGCTCATCGACAGCGCATCCCCACAAGAACTTGAGGAACTTGTTCTAATGGTCAATCAGGCTAAAAGGAGATCTTCCGATACAAAGACCATCTTTCAAATTGCGGCTGCTGCTCTGATAAAATAAAAAAGCACGCAATGGCGTTAAAACCATCTGCGTGCTTTTCGACAAAATTCGGGTGGTGCCTGTCACCTATCTCACTTCAACCCAGCCATTCTTAATCGCTACTACTACGGCTTGTGTACGGTCATTTACATTCATCTTCTGCAGAATGTTGCTGACATGGTTCTTAACCGTTTTTTCACTGATATAAAGAGCCTCGCCGATTCCACGGTTGCTTTTTCCATCAGCAAGCAGCTGAAGGACTTCGCATTCACGGCGTGTCAGCAGGTGAAGCGGACGTCGGATTTCGATTTGTGATGAGTAGCCGCTGCTGCTTCCTGCGCCTACTGCTGATAAGCGGCGGTATTCGTTAACAAGGTTATGCGTAACCTTCGGATGCAGGTAGGACCCTCCATCTGCCACAACTTTTACTGCCTCAACTAATGCATCAGCATCCATTTCTTTCAGCAGGTATCCGCTGGCACCTGTTTTCAGCGCATGTGTAACGTAATTCTCATCATCATGGATGGAAAGGATGATGACCTTTGAATCAGGATGCTTTTCAATTAATTGGCGAGTTGCTTCCACACCATTCACATTAGGCATGTTAATGTCCATGATGACAACATCAGGATTATAATCTTCCACCAATGAGATAGCTTCAGCCCCATCATCACCTTCTGCCACTACATCAAAAGATCTTTCAAAATCTAAAATTCGTTTTACCCCTTCTCTGAACAATTGATGGTCATCAATTATGACAATCTTTGTAGTCAATTGCTTCGCCTCCCAAATTCTCCGGTTATTGGTTCTCTCTATATATAAGTTCTACAAGTTCAAAGGTATTTGGATGATGACAATCGTGCCCTTGCCTGGTTTGGAATCAATGGAAAGCTGTCCTTCAAGAAGTTCTACCCTCTCGCGCATGCCAATTATTCCAAATGATTCTGCTTTTTTTTCACGAATATCAAATCCTCTGCCGTTATCTTTAATAATTGCGGCTACCCTTGTCTTATTAATCTCCAATTTAACAGTAATTTCACTTGCATCTGAGTGCTTAAGAGCATTTGAAACAGATTCCTGAATCAGTCTGAAAAGCGCTACCTCATATTGAGACGGGAGCCTTTTTTCTTCTCCAAGGTTGGAAAAACTGATTTTTGTGGTACTGTGATACTCTTCGATTGTCTGCAGGTATTTTTTGAGGGTAGGCACCAGCCCCAAATCATCAAGTGCCATTGGACGCAAGTCATAAATGATCCGCCGCACCTCATAAAGAGCGCTTCTAACCATTTTCTTCAGGCTCTTTATTTCGGCAATAGCCTCATTTCCGCCCCGCTCTTTGTATACACGCTCGATCAAATCAGATCTCATCATGACATTGGCCATCATTTGAGCAGGACCATCATGAATTTCTCTGGATAATCTTTTTCGCTCTTCCTCTTGGGCTTCAATTATTTTCAAACCAAACTCTTGCTTAATCCTGGCATCTTCAATAATCTCACCCATTTGCTGGAGGTCACTTGTTAAATAACTCATGACCACTGAAATCTGCGATACAAGCGCTTCTGCTCTATCAATCGTTTCACTTACACCCAGCAGTCTTCTCTCAATATCATCCCTGCGGTCCCGCAGCTGTTTTTCCAGCTGCCTATTCATAGATAAATCCATCTGAAGCTGATGGGCCCTCTCGTAAGCTTCGCGGACTTCAAATTCTGTATAGTCCTTAAAATGCATGCTGACTTCTGATAGGCGTTTTCTGGCAAACCGGGTCTGAACCTCCAGCTTGTCCCCTTCATCGATGGTTTTTATAACCAACTGTTTAACATCCCTCAGCTCTTCGGTAAGGGTTTCGTGGTCTTTACGGCATTGCTCGCCGATTCTAAATATCTCATTCTTACTTGTTCCCACAGTGTCTATAATCTTTTGCAGGATAAGATCAAGTGTTTTTGTATCCAGTCTTTTCATGTTCATATTATTCCTCCAGGGAGAATAAGTCTCCTGCATGCTCTCTTAACAACTATTTTAGCTCGAAATATAGGGTTATACTATCAATTCATCGTGAAAATTGCCCCTATTAAGCCAAAATTCGGTAAAATGGCATAGACTTGTAATTCTCTCTTGGGTCTAATATCCTAATTAGAGATAATTAAACATAAAAATAAGCAAATAAAACTAAGGCTTACTCTAAAAAACAATCCAATAAAACTATTCTCAAATAATAGATTTAGCACTATCAGAATAATGATAATTATAACATGGAAAAATCTCGGCAATATTAAAGTTTTATTACAATGCAGAGAAATCTGCCAGTTGCATATTATGTCGAATTATAATAAATACTGCCAATAAATTTTTAAAAAGAAATACATTTCGCATCTTTTAAATTGAAAGGAGCGGTTCAGATGCTGCCCCATTATTATACAGTCAAAGGAAATGGCCAAACGGAAATTATTATTCAAAAATCAAGATTCCTGGCACATGCAGCCAGAACAGAAACAGAAGAAGCTGCACAAAATTTTATTGAAAACATAAAAAAAGAACATTGGAATGCAACCCATAATTGCTCTGCCTACCTAATTGGAGAAAATGATCAGATCCAAAAAGCTAATGATGATGGAGAGCCTAGCGGTACTGCAGGAGTACCTATACTGGAAGTTTTGAAAAAAAAGAAATTAAAAAATACAACAGTTGTGATAACAAGGTACTTTGGCGGAATAAAATTAGGAGCAGGCGGCCTTATCCGTGCATATGGAAAAGCAGCTTCTGAGGGCATCAAAGCAGCAGGTACGGTAGAAAGAATACTAATGAAGACAATCCATGCAAAAGTCGATTATACCTGGCTGGGCAAATTAGAGAACGAAATCCGTTCTTCTGCTTTCAGCTTAAAGGAAATACACTACCTCGATAAAGTTAACCTTGAAGTATTAGTGGAGGAAAACCAAACTGATAATTATAAGGAATGGATTACTGGTTTAACAAATGGCCAGGCTGAATTTGAAGAAGCTGAATGTGTTTACCTTGAAAATACCATTGATCTTTAATCATAAAGTTTCAATTTACGAATATTAAAAACAAAGGTAAAATATTTGTATGTATATACATATTTCTACAAAAGGAGATAAATTACTATGTCTCATGACAGACGTTCTCATAATAAACAGAAAAAAAGGATAAGACGCAAACGCTTAGTGACCTTTATACTGCTTCCCATATTATTTTTGACCTTAAGTGCTACTGCATACGGTGCTTTTTTGTACAATAAAGCACAAACAGTCATGAGTGAATCATACACACCTGTTGAAAGGGAAACAAGCCGTGAAAAGGTGGATCCAAAAGAGGAAAACACTTCTGTCCTCTTTATTGGAGTCGATGACAGCAATGTGCGAAACTTTGACAGCGGATCCCGTTCTGATGCTTTAATGCTTGCCACATTTAACGAAAAGCGGAAATCGGTAAAGCTTCTTAGCATCCCGCGTGATTCCTATGTTTATATACCAGAGCTTGGATACGAAGATAAAATTACTCACGCGCACGCAAACGGCGGTGTGGTTTCTACCATCGATACAGTGGAAGGTCTGCTCGACATCCCTATTGATTATTATGTGAAAATGAACTTCAATGCATTCATAGATGTGATTGATGCGCTGGATGGAATTGAAGTTGAAGTTCCATATGCTATTTCAGAAATGGATTCAAAAGACAGACGAAATGCAATCAATCTTGAGCCAGGCTATCAGGAACTTGACGGTGAAGAAGCACTTGCATTTGCAAGGACAAGGAAGCAGGATAACGATATTGAAAGAGGAAAGCGCCAGCAGGAAATAATAAAAGCTATTATGGATAAATCAGCATCAGCAAAAGGATTGACAAAATATGCAGATGTCATTGAAGCTGTTGGAGATAATATGACAACCGATTTATCCTTTTCTGAAATGAAATCATTCATTGACTATGCCGTGGAAGGCACTGGATTAAATGTAGAAACACTATCTTTAGCAGGCAGCGATGCATATATTGACTCAATTTATTATTACCAGTTAGATGAAGATGATTTGGAAAATGTTAAAGAAACATTAAGCAGCCACCTGGAACTAACTGAGGCCATGAACACCGCTGACAATCATGAATACCAGGACGAACAGAACAATTACCAGGAATAGTATGGGGGCATGCTCTTTTTTAAGAGCATGCCCTTTTTAATACAGCCAGTAACGGAATCCATCCTAATTTCCCTTTATTCCGAAAAGCGCAGACTCCTCAACCTGCCTTCCATACCCATCATGTAAAAAAGCAATAAAAAACGGCCCTCTTTTAAGGGCCGTTCAAATTAAGATTCTTTTTTTGTGCCTACCATTTTTAAGAGCGGCTTATAATCATGATTCACAAGCCCAATTTTTTCAACAATCAATTCAATGGCCAGGATCAGAATAGCAATAACAAGCAGTGCACCCCATACAGTAGCTTGAGTTAGAATCACCGCTGCTAGACCAAACATGGCAGCCAGTGCATAAATCAGCAATACAGTTTGTCTGTGTGAAAAGCCCAATCTAAGGAGGCAATGATGCAGATGGGATTTATCAGGTGCAGACAACGGCTGTTTATTTACGATTCGCCTGATTATGGCAAAGAATGTATCAGAAATCGGAACACCGAGAATAATAACAGGGATAATCAGCGAGATCATTGTAACGTTCTTAAATCCAAGAAGTGAAAGTACAGCAATCATATATCCAAGGTAAAGGGCACCCGTGTCACCCATAAAGATCTTTGCCGGATGGAAATTGTAGATCAGAAAGCCCAGTGTGCTTCCTAGAACAATCAAACCCATGCTGACAACAAACATGTCTCCTTTTAGGATAGCCATGCCGGAAATTGTTATAAGCGCAATGGAGGAAACGCCTGCAGCCAGGCCATCAAGGCCGTCAATCAGATTAATGGCATTGGTTATGCCGACTATCCAAATGATGGTCAAAGGAATACTTAATGGTCCAAAATTTAACTCCCCTATAAAAGGAATGTTAATATAATCTACATTGACGCCTCCAAGAACTACAACGAGAGCTGCTGCAAGCTGCCCAAGGAGTTTTACCTTGGCTGAAAGCTCGATCATATCATCCAAAACACCGGTAATGATAATGATTATACTTCCAATTAGAATTGGCAGGAAATATTCGCCGCCAGGTCTTAGAATAAGCAATCCGATAATAAAGCTTAAATATATAGCAAGACCGCCTAAGCGGGGCATTATTTTTTGATGGACCTTTCGCTGATTCGGTTTATCAACTGCACCGATTTTAATAGCAAGCTTTTTAACAAGCGGTGTAATAATTATTGATGCAGCAAAACATATTAACAAGGTAAGGTAAACCATATGGACCTCCTCAGTCATTAGCATATCCAAAGTGTATTTTTTTAAATTTCCAACTTCGTCTTTTGCTTCAAATTATTAGGCTAATTTCTCATAAATTGTTTATCGCGAAGTTTTGAATGCACATCTCTGATTATCTTGATAAAAGCTGTGTTACATCCGGCCAATGTCTAGAAGTACATGCCCTTGTATAAATTTAGTTGATGCAATTAACTTTAGAGGGCAGTCATTATAATAAAAATAAGCTAAAGCCTTCTATGATTCTCTTAATATAGAAAGCAATCTTTCATGATATTTCAACTTCATTATTATATCTACTTATTAAAAATTTATCCACCCTAATTTTGCTTAAACTAACCTTCATACTAAGTCCCCGTTTTCGTGTATTCCTAAACTATTTACAAATTCCTATAGATAGACGGATCCCTAGGTATTAAAGTTTCATTTATTATGTAAAAAAAGCTAATTTCTTTAGATTCATTTTCATAATTTTCCATTTCATGAAACAATATAGTAAAGATGGCTGTCTTTTGGTAAGATTAATTAATGTTAGAGTTTACTAGAAATTAAGGGGCGTCTTACCATGATAACGTTTCTGAAAAGAACAATTGGAGATACGAACGATAAACGTTTAAAAAAATATTATAAATTGGTCGAAAAAATTAATTCATTTGAAAAGAAGTATGAATTAATGACGGATGATGAATTAAGAAACCAGACAGATGTGTTTAAAGATGCTTTAAATACTGGACAAAGCATAAACGATATTAGAACTGAAGCATTTGCAGTTGTCAGAGAGGCTGCTAAGCGAGTTTTAGGACAGAGGCACTATGATGTTCAGCTTATTGGGGGATTAGTATTAACCGAAGGCAATATTGCTGAAATGCCCACAGGAGAAGGAAAGACACTTGTCGCCTCCCTTCCAAGCTATTTGAGGGCTCTTGAGGGAAAAGGTGTTCACGTTATTACAGTTAATGACTATCTTGCCAGCCGCGATAAGGAGCATATCGGGAGAATCCATGAATTCCTGGGATTGTCGGTTGGCCTCAACCTTCCAATGATGAGTCCTGCGGAGAAGAAAAAAGCTTATGAAGCGGACATTACATATGGTGTTGGTACTGAATTCGGGTTTGATTATCTGAGGGACAATATGGTAAGGGATCCTAAAGAGAGAGCTCAAAGGCCCTACCATTATGCCATCATTGATGAGGTAGACAGTGTATTAATTGATGAAGCAAAAACACCACTGATCATCGCCGGAAAAATGCAATCAAGTGCAAACCTTCATTATATAGGGGCAAGGCTTGCAAAGCGATTCAAAAAAGATACAGATTACACATTTGATGATGAAACGAAGGCAACCAGCCTTACTGATGAAGGAATTGAAAAAGTAGAGAAAGCATTTGGTGTGGAGAATTTATACGAACTTGAGCATCAAACACTCTACCATTATATGATTCAGGCCGTGCGGGCCCATGTTATGTTCGAGCGGGATGTAGACTACATTGTTCATGAAGGTAAAGTGATGCTTGTTGATATGTTTACTGGAAGAATAATGGAGGGCCGCACATTGAGTGATGGACTCCATCAGGCCATCGAAGCAAAAGAGGGACTGGAAATTACAGAAGAAAATAAAACGCAGGCATCCATCACTATTCAGAACTATTTTAGAATGTACCCTCTATTATCCGGAATGACCGGGACTGCAAAAACTGAGGAAAAAGAATTTGAACAGGTATACGGAATGTCCGTTATCCAGATTCCTACGAATAAGCCGAAACAAAGAATCGACCTGGAAGACAAGGTTTTCCATTCGACACACGATAAATACACAGCAGTTGTAAAAGAAGTGAAGGAACGGCACGAAAATGGGCAGCCCGTTCTGGTTGGGACCACTTCCATACTTCAGTCAGAAAAGGTAGCAAAATACCTGGACGAGGCTGGTCTGCATTATGAACTTCTTAATGCAAAGAGCGTTGAACAGGAAGTTCAGCTTATATCACTCGCAGGGCAAAAAGGGCAAATCACGATTGCTACAAATATGGCTGGCCGCGGTACAGATATTCTTTTGGGAGAAGGCGTATCAGAGCTTGGAGGATTGCATGTTCTTGGCACAGAACGCCATGAGAGCAGACGTATTGATAACCAGTTAAAAGGACGTTCCGGAAGACAGGGCGATCCTGGTACTACTCAATTTTTTATTTCTCTTGAAGATGATATGTTCAGAAGGTTTGCTAAAGACGACCTTGAAAAGCTTCAAAAATCAATCAAAACAGATGAACACGGCCTGATCCAATATAAGAAAATCCATGAATTTGTGGATCGTGTTCAAAGGATTGTAGAAGGCGCAAACTTCTCGATGAGGGAATACAACTTAAAGCTGGATGATGTCATCAATGAACAGCGGGGAATTATCTATACTCTTCGTAACAGGATACTCGAACAGGGCGATCGAATCAGCTTGATTATCCCAATGATAAAGGATGCCGTGGAGAAAGAAATCAATGCTGTATGCCTGGAGGATTCACTTCCTGAAGATTGGTCTTCAGCCAAGCTTCTTGACTCATTAAAAACGCTCTTACCTGGCAAAGAAATTGTCTTCCCTACCATTATTACCGAAAAAACCGAGGTGGAAGATGCCGTCCGCCCAGCAATGGATGAATATATAACTGCACTTGAAGAAGAGATTGAAAATGCAGACCTTCAGAATGCTCTCAAAATTTTAATTACGTCCATCATTGATACACAATGGATCCAGCATCTGGAAAGTATGCAAAGATTAAAAGAAGGCATCGGTCTTAGGTATTATCAGCAGGAAGACCCAATGAGAATATATCAGCGCGAAGGTCTTGAACTGTTTACGATTTCCTTCCAAAAGATTCAAAAGGATGCAGCTGTTAAATTAGCAGCAATTCTTATGAAGGTTAAAGAAGAAAGTCAGTCATAGAAATAACCATAAAAGGAGAAAGACAATGCTTTCAATCTTTCGACGCAAGAATAATGATAAGGTAAAAAAATCTGGTCTTGACAGCAGTGTTTCTTCATCAGATCTATTAAATGAAGAAGCCGAGCCAGCTGCTGATGCTGAGATCGAAACTGAATTATCCATACATCCTGCCTGGAATATTCCATCCGAGCAAATGTATGTGTTAAGGTTCTTAAATAATGAACTGTCACCTTTGAAAGCTAATCAAATATCCCTTTCAGGTATAGAAATTAAACCTGAGGGTACTGGTGTAGAAGTTACTGCATTTGTCCGCAACAGCTTAAATAAAGGAATTAAATTTGAGCAAGTGAGCCTGCTGCTGTTGGACTCAGACAAACAGGTAATTGCCCGCCACGAATTTAATTTAAGGGAAATCGGAGAAATTCCGGGAAGAAGCAGCCGTCCCTGGACTTTCACCTTCCCTGCTTCAGCTATTCAAAAAAGGGAATTCTCTCTAGAAGATTGGACACTTGCTTTTGAACTAAAGAAGAAGCATTCACTTGATCTTCATAGCACTTGGGAAAAGTCGATTGCTGAAGAGGATAAACAGAAGCTGGAAAAACTGCTGGAGAATATCCAGCCGCCTAAATCAGGGGAAATTAACTTTATGGGTCTTTCCGCAAAGCTTGCGGATTCTGGAGACTTGCATGTCACTGTGCTAATTCGCAATGGTCACGAAAAGAACGTCCAGCTGCAGCAGCTGCCTTTGCAAGTAGAAGATGCTGCTGGTGATAAAGTCGCCGGCGGAGGATTTAAGCTTGAGGATTTTGAAGTTAAAGCCAATACTTCCAAGCCATGGACATTTATTTTCCCATCCAGCCTGGTAACGAAAGATAATCCCGATCTTTCAAACTGGAAGGTTTCCACTATTCAATAATTGACCTATAAAAAGAGCTCAACCCTTAAGGGTTGAGCTTTTCTATTTATAGCTTGCTCTTCATTCATTGAATAGAAAATAACATGCTGTAATCTTTCCTAAAAGGAATTCCCTTCATAGAACGAACAAATTTTGTTACAACAAGCTGATAGTTGCTGCCAGAAACGTAGCCAGAAGCAGGTGCTTCAACAACAACCGATTTCATATCAGGCTGAAGCTTAACTAAAACAGGCTGGCGCTTGCCGTTTTTATCCTGGATATAAATTGTTTCTTTAGTAATTGCTGCAGGACTTAAAGCTGTATTGAATTTAATTGTCCACTGCTTACCCGGCTTTACAGTTTGGATAGCTGAACCCGCTTTAAAATATTCTATATTGTGCGGTGTTTCATAAATTGCTTCAAGTTTATCAAGATAGATATTGCCTTGATCTTGCTTAGACACTTTAGGTTCGGTGATATATATGCGGTCTAGAGCAAGCGGGTATCTGACTCCGGAAGGAATGGCTGCCTGAACATACTTCCAGCCTTTCCAGTTTAATTGTCCGTCTTCAGTAAAGTTAAGAGTCCATTCTTTTCCTCCTGCATCATATATCCTTCCCCGAAGCCAGTGGGATTGCCCATCTCCATATACCCACATTCCCAGGGCTTCCGGTTTACCCTGCAAGACAATTCTTTTAGTGGAAACTGCATACGAAGCTGCAGTCCCAGACTTATTTCCTGTAAAGTCATAATTTAATTTCATTGATCCTATTCCCTCTTTCTGGTTGCCATCAGAGGAATTATTCAAAGATCCTTTTGCTCGTATACTCTCTGATTTCCATAGAGCTGCAGCATCAAAACTGCTGATCATCTTTGGTTTATTGCTGACTGTAACAGGAACGGTTACTTCTCCATCTCCAAGCTGCGCAGTAATTAATCCAGTTTTTTCATCAGCTGCTGCTGTGAATAAACCAGATTCATTA
Organism: Cytobacillus sp.; assembly: GCF_964223445.1. Taxonomy (NCBI): domain Bacteria; kingdom Bacillati; phylum Bacillota; class Bacilli; order Caryophanales; family Bacillaceae; genus Cytobacillus; species Cytobacillus sp. The sequence goes on along the minus strand of NZ_CAXQGS010000089.1, from coordinate 25,937 downwards.
ACTTTGCCAGCTCCGTTTGATACATTCCACCTTATATCTGCAGCCTTAAATATTAAGGGCTTTCCGGATTCATCATATGCTTTTACGGTGAACTGCTGATTCTCACCTTTTTGGATATATACACTTTCAGGACTAATTTCAAATCTGTGAGGTTTGGATACAACTGTAATCGGCACCTTTACCTGAGCCTTTCCGTATGTAATGGTTATATTTGTCTGGCCTGCCTTTAATGCTATGAATCTTCCATCTTCTATTTTGCCAATGCTGCCGTCTGTGCTATATTTAATTTCATCCTCTTTAATTGGTATAAGATTGTTGTAACTATCCATAGCTTCAGTGATCTTAAATCCTACAGATCCTCCAACAGCCAGCTTTCCTTCTACAGCCTGGGCTGCTTTGAAAGAGACTGCTTCTCCATAAGGTGCAGTGCTGATCGCCTGTAAAATGGCTGATACGCTCCTCTGTCTTCCATCTGAAGGCTTGTTTACAAGTGCAGCATAACGATTGCCGGGGAATCTTGCAGCTAATGTAGTCGACCCGCCTCCATCAAGATTCAAAGCTTGATAGGCTCCCAAACTGACAAGATATGCAGCAAATTCCTTAAGAGTCATTCCTTCACTATATCCCGGCAGGCGTCCATCCACAGTTACATAAAACACCTTTGTACCTGTCGAATCTACCGCAACAGCTGTTCGGGGTTCTCTGTATGCAGCACGCGGACTGGATGTATCGATTGTTAAATTCATCTTACCTTTTTGAACAAGAAGCGGACCGCTACCAAGCATAAAGGAGGCATTTTTCCATTTATCATCTATATCAACTTTCAATGATACCGGATCTCCAATTTTTAAATTTCTTATTTGGTCGACCTTTATTCCGTGTGCCGATATAACAAACCCATTCTTTGGTATCATGGAGCTGGAAACTTTCCCGTAAGGCCGGATAGCTGTTACAGTTCCTGAAACTGTTTCACCAAACTTCCCGCCTGGATCAAGGTTCTTATCCAAATTAGCTACTACTACCTCTAATCCTGTCTGATTTGTTCTGGTATTGTCATAGCGATAACTGCTTGTGAAGAGGATGCTTTCATCTGAATTTCTCTGAGTGTTAAAAGAATCAATCTTATATGTTTTATTATGATGGGATAAAGTTATATTTAAGTTAAACTTATCTATTAGTGCTTTCCCATTCTTATTCAAACCAAATGCGGCTGGCGTATGCATAAATCCATTATCCAATGCCGAGACGGCACCCAGCCATTCAATAGTATTATTGGATGCTAGAAGGTAGGCCGGATCGCCATTTTCCATATGAAAGAATGATGCATTTACTGCACCAACTACATGGTGATTTTCAAATGTATTCATTTTCGCCAGCGAAGTAACAGGAGATAATTTGCTAATAGGTTTAGAAACACCATATCCCACAGTGGTATATGGATCCAGCAGATTTAAATTTAAAATATTAATAGATTGCTTTCTATTTGAAATTAAACCGCTTCGCTTTTCCAGCTTAATTCCAGGTGTTAATTTAACTGTACTTTCAGCCGCTTCTGCTGAAATAATAGAACTCTGCAGACAAAGGAAAAAGGCAAAAAACGGCATGATGAATTTCCTCATTGCTGATATCCAACTCCCTACTTTTTAATTGATAAACCTTAAGACTACTAAAATATGACTTTCCTACCAATTATACTGTAAAAACTTAGAAATCCAAGGGAGATTTTTCATAAATTTTGCCAAAAAAAAGAGATCCGCTTGAAAGCGGATCTCTTTTTTTCCGGCCTGCGACCAACCATCGCCCATAATTTATCGCCAAACAAAACTCGGAAGTTATATTACATTTTTATTTTAACACATAAGAGGTTTTATACAAGAAGCAAATATGAAATTTTTTCTTGTTTTGGATAATTTATGACCTTTTTCTATTAAAGGGATTCAGCACCAATCAGACCCAAAAATCTCCTGTTATTTGTAATATTTTTACTCTATTATTCTCATAAGCTTGTGTTGTCACTCGGAAACTTGTATAGTATGATTTATTTGGCATTCAAGCGGATGAGTGCCATTATTCTAATGGAGGAGATTCTCTTTGATCTTTAATTCTTTTGAATTTATTTTTATGTTTCTCCCAATTGTTTTTGTGCTTTATTATGTATTCAATAAGATAAATTTTACTCTTTCAAAAGTCTGGCTCCTCGCCAGTTCCTTATTCTTTTACAGCTGGTGGAATCCCAGTTATCTCCCTCTTATATTGGCTTCATTATTTGCAAACTTTTTTATAGGGAGTTATTTGGGGAAAGTAACGGGAATTGCAAGAAAAAAAGTGCTTCTAACTATTGGCATCATCTTTAATGTCTGCCTTCTGGGATACTTTAAATATTATGATTTTTTCGTAAGTAATTTAAACTGGGCTCTTGGCACTAATTTTAATGTCCTTCATTTAATTCTCCCGCTGGCAATCAGCTTCTATACCTTTCAGCAGATTGCCTATCTTGTAGACTCTTACAGGAATGAAACGAAAGAATATAATTTTTTAAATTATGCTTTATTTGTCAGCTTCTTTCCACAGCTCATTGCTGGTCCCATTGTTCATCACAGCCAGGTTATGTCACAGTTTGATGACAAACATAACCGGAAAATCAACTACAAAAATATTGGACTGGGTCTATTCGTTTTCGCTGTCGGATTGTTTAAAAAAGTTGGTATTGCTGATACGTTCGCCGTATGGACCAATAAAGGCTATAGCATGTACACAGACCTTACTTTCGTTGACTCGTGGATGACTTCCCTTGCATATACTTTTCAGCTGTACTTTGACTTTAGCGGATATTCAGATATGGCAATTGGAGCAGGCCTGCTATTTAATATTGTTCTGCCGATGAATTTTAATTCACCTTATAAGGCATTAAACATTCAGGATTTCTGGAGAAGATGGCATATTACTTTGTCCGGATTCTTAACAAATTATATTTATATTCCTCTGGGCGGAAATCGTAAAGGCCGGGTTCGCACTTATGTTAATATTATGATTATTTTTTTGGTAAGCGGATTTTGGCACGGAGCAGGCTGGACCTTTATTGTCTGGGGAGCTATGCATGGGTTCGCCAGCGTTTTAAACCGGCTATGGACAAAAGCAGGCTTCAAGATGCAAAAGTGGCTGGCCTGGTTCATTACCTTTAACTTTGTTAATGCAACATGGGTATTCTTCAGGGCACCATCCTTTGATGTAGCACTTGAAGTGCTAAAAGGCATGTCTGGACTTAAAGGTATTGCTCTGCCGGCAGAGTTAAGCAATTATGGTTTCATCCAGAAGTTTACAAATGATTTTTACCAGTTCCCTCTTCATGATGGATTTATGAAGCCAGCGATCATAACCTTGCTTGGGTTAATTATTGCCGTATTTGCGAAAAACTCACTGGAGTTAAGAGACAGCCTTAAACCGAATTGGTCATATGCTATTTATGTCTCTGTCCTGCTAGTGTATTCTGTATTCCAGCTGCAAAAAGTCACTGAGTTCCTATACTTTAACTTCTAAGGTGGAATATCCATGAATTATAAATCATTTGTTATAAAAATAATGGCCATTTCCCTGGTTTGTGTATTTTCAGTGGGATCCTTCATCTTCTATATAGATCCCATGTGGACATTTGGCCACGAGCATAAATACAATGATGTTCAAACCGTTATTAATGAACGTCAGCAGAAAACAAATCGCATTCTTTTCCAGCCTTTTCACTATGACACTCTTTTATTGGGCAGCAGCAGAACTACGTATATTAACCAAACTGACTTTGAAAATATGAAAGTCTTTAACTTTGCTGTCAGCAATGCTTCGATCCAGGAATATAACAGCCTGATTGAGCTGGCCAAGCAGAAGCGCGGAAAAGAATTTGAAAGGATTATTATTGGAGTAGATTTCTTTAAATCAAGCATTAAGGAAAGCAAAGCAAAGAAATCATTAAACCAATACATTCAAACAGCCAACGAACCTTTTTACCGTTACAAAAATCTGCTTTCAATGGACTTGCTTGATTACTCCTGGCAAAACTTTAAAATGTCCAGAGATAACAAAGTCCTCGAAGAGCGAAACTATAACCGAAACAACATTGCTGATGCAAAGGATATTGCTCCCGAAGTAATGGAAAAGCAGACAAAAGAGAAAATACAAAAATTCCGGGATGTGTTTTATGGAGACACCTTTGAATACAATCCTGAGTATAAAGCGATCCTTTCACAATTAAAAAAGAACAACCCGAATACGGAGTTTATTATCTTTACCACACCAATATCCAGCCCGCTATTTCAGGCAATGGCCGAGGAAGGCAGGCTTCCTGATTATGAACGGTGGCTAAATGATATCACTGATGTGTTCGGAGGAGTGTATAACTTTATGTATCCTAACTCTGTGACGGGTAATCTGGAAAACTACTTTGACGGCCATCACTTCTACCCTAATGTGGGCAAGCTGATTGCAAAAAGAATCAGCCTTGGCAGCAATTCAGAAACTCCAGGGGACTTCGGCACCTACTTAGATCATAAAAGCCTGGCCGCCCACCTCCTGGAAATCCGAAAACAAAATGAGCCTCTGCTTGTCAATCGATGATGGGTGACAGGCACCTATACCACTGCTAGACCAGTCAGACCAATAAAAAACCGCCTTGACGGAGGATGTCCGTCAGGCGGTTTTTTTAGTTAATATTTTTGGCTTCATTAGCCATCATAATTCCGATTGAGTAGTTCTTTTTCCAAATGCTATCAAACCTATTTACTGGTACTGGCCTATTTCCTACATATGGAGAGATTTCCGGTGTAAATCCTGGTCTCTTCTCATTCTGAATAAACCAATCCGTATAGCCGCCTCCGCTAGGATTTCTCATTGGCGGTACAAGAGAATAACCTGTTTTTGCCGAAATTTTCTTCGCTAATGCTTTATCTCTTTGTAAAGCTGAATACCCCTGATGAAAATGCCAGTAAAGGATTTCGCCTGAAGAGTGATACGCAAGTGCCGTCTTAAAGTCATGAGCAAGCGTGAAATCGGCAAGCGCTTTGGCCTCCGGCTCACTTAAAGGACGATTTCCTTTGTAATTCTGTGGTCCAGGTTTGCCAGGATCACAGCAGATATTTGCCCAATCTGCAGGATACTGGCGGTTCAAGTCCACTCCTCTTATGTTCGCTTTCCAAGCAGAGAAGTCGGTTTTGTTCCCGTTTAGTTTTAGTACATAACTAGGATTCTTTGCACTTTTATGTCCTTTTTGTACAAGGGTAACTCCATCCGGATTAACCATTGGGACAAACCAGATGCTTGTTTCATTAAGTATCTTCCTAACATCGAATCCATCAAGTGTTTTATTCCGCAAATAGGAATATGCATATGCATCCATCATTTCCATCAGCACATTGGTAGTCATATGCTCCCTTGCATGATGGGATCCGTTAATAAGAATTTCATTTTTACCTTTTCCTATCTTTAATGCATATAGATTTCGGCCATCAACTGATTTTCCTATAATTTGAATTTCTGTAATATCTGCATACCACAAACGAATATCTTTTAAATCCCTTATCATTTGTTCATATGTATAGGTTTTTCTTGGGTTGACAAAATCACCCGTGTATCTATTAACATCGCTTTTCTTAACGTATGCACGGCGTCCTGCAATTTCAACCACGTAATAGTCTCGATATGCTTCAAGCGCCTGTACTTCTACTTTTTTCTCTATCCTTGCCATCGACTGAAGCTTCCCATTATTGGAGTAATAAAAGTTTGCAACATTTAAGGATATAATTCTGTTCGTAAATTTACTTCCTTTTACAACTCCGTTTGGAAGCGAATCATTAAGTACTGGTTCAGTTTCAGACTTTAACACATAACCCGTAAATGAACTAAATTGGATTATATGATAATCCCCTTCTTCACCAGTCCTCTTAAAAACCTGCCCGGACATTAGCCTGGCTCTTTTAACCATTTTTCCGTTTTCCTTGCGCAAAACGGCAGCATCTGTTGTTGCCTTAAATACTTTATTATCCTTATAATAGTCCCATTCTGAAACTGGCTGTGCATTTGCTTTCGATATAAGTGCTTTTTGATTATTGAGATTGATATAATAACCGCTCTCCTCAGACTCAATAACCTTATAGACAGCTCCAGGAGCGACTTGCTCCATTCCTGCTTCATTCCCTTCAGCATCAAACATGATGACTTCTGTCCGGGATAAAGCCTTAACATATTCCGCTGCTGTTTCTGCCGCGGATACATTTGGTGCAGTTAGTAAAATTAAAAAGAATAATACTAATAAACTTATTTTATTTTTCAAACGCTCTCCTCCTCCCTTCCTATCTTAAATTCTCACTGTTCCTAAATCTAGTAATTTTTACATAAAAAAACGCCATTTTAAACTGGCGTTTCAATTTCTGTATAAAATAATGGGATCTGGTGCTGGTACAAAAACTTTTTAATACCGATTATATTCAAAAATTCTACAATTTTTCTTAATGAAGCTCTTTTATATTCCTCTACAATCTGAAATTCTGTAAAATAAGCAATAGTATTTTGAAGACTTGAGTGCTTCCCTGGTTTAGAGATAAATGTAAATTCCTTCATATCGCTCCTGGCTGTTAAAAAGGTTTCAGAACATGTACATATTACTGCTTCACCAATCTTTTGGCGTCCATTTTTAAAATGAAAAGAAAAAATAATCGAGCATTCCTCGTCACGGTAGGATGGCATCACTTTCATTTCCACTTCGTTCATCATATCACCTCTTCTTCAGGATTAAGTTAAAGATAACAAAATCAAAAAAAATGTGTAAAAGTGATTAGAGTGAAGATTTAGCTGGAAGGAATCTAATATTACACTATAGAACCTATTTACATACAAAAATATAACTTTAAGCATATTTTAAGTTTTTTCCATGACTATGGTATCATTTATTCTATGGTAATTCTTTGAAGCAAAAAAAGATCACTCCGAATCGGAGTGACAAAAAATTGGAGATTAATAAGATTTGATTCGTAAAACTGATGAACATAATAAAATTTACATGGTCTTAATGAACAGATGGAAGTTCCAGTGTGCGAATTCCGCCTTGGTCATGACCTGCAGCACTTGCAGATGCTCCTGCAAAACCTATAACTAATGTGACAACTGCTAAGACAGCCAAAATACGTTTTCTCATTAAACAGGCCCCCTCTATAATTAAATGAATTAAACTAGTAGAAAAAGCTTACAGTCCTATTTAACCATAAAATCCAAATGGGCATATTAGTTGTTATACGGGCTTTACGTTGATTTTCTCTAAAGAATCACCAAAATGTGCATGAAAACTAAAAAAAATATAACTCTAAGCATATTTTCAAGGAGTGATTAGAAGTGAATTTTTCAGCAATAGGAGAAAAGATTAAAGAACTCCGTAAATTAATGGGGCTTTCTCAAAGAGAACTTGCTCAGGGGATTTGCACTCAAGCTCAAATAAGCAAAATTGAAAAAGGGGATGTATTTCCCTATGCTTCTACATTATATTTAATCTCTCAGCGTCTGGGTGTGGATGTTAACTACTTTTTTGATATTGGTACAACACCTAGAATTGACTATGTACAGGAAGTAAGCAGACAATTAAAAATTGCCAGAAGGAATTTGGAGTATGAAGAGATCTACCAAATCGTTAAAACAGAAGAAAAAAATGCCCTGTTTCTCCAAAATCGAAAGAATCTGCAGCTTCTGCTGTGGCACAAAGGCATTTATCAATACCATTTGAATAAAAATGCTGCTAAAGCATTCAAATTATTAGATGAAGCCATTCATCTGACACATGATAAAGTATGGTCGGAGCGGGAAATTGAAATTTCCCTCAGTAAAGGAATTATTTTATTTGAAGAGGAAGACCTTGCAGGAGCCCTTTCCATTTATAAGCCTGCAAAGGAACATTTAAAACTTCTCCCCTATCTGCAGGATGATACAATCAAATCCCGATTATATTATAACTTGGCCAGAACCTTGACACGTCTGGGAGACTTAAACTTATCTACCCGATACTGCAAGCAGGCCATTGACTATTGTATAGAAAGGGACAATCTGTATTTGCTTGGTGAACTTCACTACCATGTCGGATACAACTATGAGTTAACGGGCAGTATAGCTACAGCAAGGTCCTATATGGAAAAAGCGTTAATCATATTTGAACTGCAGATGGATGAAAAATATATACAATTTATTAAAAAGAAAATAAGCAGCTGGCAGAAGTACAATCAAAAGTATTGAATCGCCTAGATTGATGGTTAGTATTTTATGGTGAATGTTAACAAAGGGAGCACAAAGAACCATTTCTATTATTTTACAAATCATTCTTATCATAATTAGTGCTATTTTGTCAGTTTTTGAGTTAAAATAAAGATTGTTGAAATTTTGTCATTCAATTTAAATACTGGAGGATTTTTCATGATATACCAGGTCCAGCTTTTAAAGGGGCTGCTCCATCCGAACGATTTCCTTTATCAGCTTGAAAAAGCGGAAGAAATCCGTAATTATCGGATAAGAATTTTTTTATTATTTACTGCCAGTTTAATAATATTTACAATAAGTTCCTATCTGGGTATTGGGACAGAGATAATTTCCAGAGAATTAACAAGCACTGCAGCCGGCGAATTTGAAACAAGAAAGCTGTTATTCCTGTTTGGCCAAATACTCTGGGGACTAATATACCCTGCTATTATGCTGTTTATCCCAGCAGCATTCTTTTGGGCTTTATCTGATATTCCTTTTATTAAGGTACTAGTTATTCAGATGTTTGCTGTGTCAATTCTATTACTTGAAAAAGCATTCCTGATTCCTATCAATTGGAAGATCGGTCTGGATAAAAGTTCTTCTCCTTTCTCACTGGGACCTATCGCACAATATCTGACCGACAGCACACTGCTTATTTATTTCCTGGGCCAGTTATCCGTTTTCAGCCTGCTTGTACTGTACATTCAATATAAAGGGTTGAAGTATTTAACGGATAAAACAAGAGGCCAAATTTTTTCCTATGTTTTATTAATAAATATGTTATTTTGGCTGGTCTCCTCATTCTTATCATTTATTAAATTTGAGAAGCTTTTATAAAAGGTGTTGAAAAAAATGAAGAAACGGCTGCTAATTCTACTGAGTGTAATCGCTGCTGCTCTTATAGCCGGAAACTTATTTCTAATTTTGAAAAGTGACAGTAAAATACAGCGGTCAGCATATGTTAATCAATGGGAAAAGATCAGCAGAGGCGATCTGAAAGAAACATTCAAAACAGAAGGTGTTGTAACATCTTCAGAGGAACATTATGTATACTTTGATGAGGAAATCGGATCTTTTAATAAATTTCTTGTAAAAGAAGGAGATCAAGTCAAAGCTGGAGATCCTCTTTTTGAATATGATTCCTTCAACATTGATGATGATAAACGAAATTTAGAAGCAGATCTGGATAAAGCGGAAGACCAGATTGAAAGCATTGAAGACCATATTGATGAACTCCGCAGCTTTATATCTGTTATTGAAGCAAAAGGGACTTTTGATAACAGCATTGATGAAAGCAAGCCCGATTTTAACATATACGGATCCGTAGTCGATGTGGAAAAAGAAATCTATAATAAGGAACTCGAAAAAGAGCTTCTTGAAAAAGAAGCAGCCCTCATTGAAAAGCAGATTGATAATATTAACGATCAATCAAGCCGTTTGAAAGTTATGAGTAATTTTGATGGAACAGTAACAAAAGTAAAGAAAGACCTTAGTAATCCTGTTGTCATTATCCAGTCAAATACTAATGCTGTAAAAGGCTTCTTTGATGAAAAGGAGGTTGCCCAAATTGAAACTGGGATGCCAGCTTTCATCTATCCAACTCTAAACGACTTGAGATTAGAAGGATTCGTTTCAAGAGTAATTCATTATCCTGAGAAAGAGCCATCATTAAAGGATGAAAGCCTTTATCCATTTTATCTGGAGTTAAATGAAGAAAGTAAGGATTTATATCCCGGAATCCATACAGGGATTAGCATTGTTACAAATGAGTTAAAGGATACTGTCATCATTCCCTCAAAAGCTGCAAAAACAAAAAAGAACAATACTTTTGTTTATTTAATCTCTCCCGGCGGATCACTGCTTAAACAAAAAATTGAGCCAGGCATTAAGGTCAATAACCTCCAGGAGGTTAAAAAAGGGCTTGAAGGAAATGAGTTCCTAGCGCTATCTCCATCATTCCCTGCCAAGGTTTCAAAGACAGAGTTTATTACACCTATTAAAACCAGGAACATAAGCAAAAAATCAGTTAATGCCCTGACTAAGAAAGAGATCATTAAGTATACTTTTACAGGATTTATACGCAGGTAATACAATAAAAAGGAAGAGCTTTTACCAGCTGTTCCTTTTTATTTTGTAAAAATAACATGAATTTTGTAAATATTTTTAATCAAGGAAACATATTAACTCTATTAATTGATATAATGTGGATGGGTCTATTTCTCTATAAATCTTCAATTTACATATCTATTGACAAGACCCGCTAACATGCATAAGGAGGAGAATCAATGCCATTCCAAACGAAAACATACCGTAAATTCATTAGTACTGCAGCAGCTGCTGCTTTAGTTGCATCTGCTTATGTGCCAGCCGGAGCTGCTGCCTCAGAATTCACTGATGTAAAGGAGCGTTACCAAGAAGCAGTAGATTTTCTTGTTTCAAAAGGAGCTAACGGACTTTCGCCAACTAAGTTTGGTACCGATGAGAACATAAAGCGTGTAGATGCTGCTGTTTTGGTTGCCAATGTTCTTGGCCTCAATACTGAAAATGCTCCTGCATCTGGCTTCACAGATGTACCAGAACGCGCTCAAGGTGCGGTTAATGCCCTCAAAGAAGCCGGCATTACAAACGGAAAAACAGAAACTTCCTTCGGATCCCAGCATCACATTACAAGAGGGGAACTTGCTGTCTGGATTAAAAAAGGATTCAAATTAAAAGGATCAACTGACCTGGAATTTACTGATGTAAATGAGCGTTATGAAAAGGCAGTTAAAGCCTTAGTAGCAAATGAAATTACCCATGGTGTTTCAGATAGTCAATTCGGCATTGGACAGAGTGCAAAACGTGGCGACTTTGCTATACTCCTTCATAAATCAAATGAGGCAAAAGGCTTTTATGAACTGTCTATCATGCATACAAACGACACTCACGCGAATCTTGACAGTGTTGCAAAACTGGCCACTGCTATTAATGAGTTCCGTGCCCAAAAGCCAGACTCTTTGCTGCTGAGTGCAGGAGATGTCTTCTCAGGCACACTATACTTTAATGAATTTGAAGGACAAGCAGACCTTGAATTTATGAACTATTTAAACTACGATGCTATGACATTTGGAAATCATGAATTTGACTTAGGAGCAAGTGAAGATGGCCATAAGGCCCTTGCAGAGTTTATCAAAAAAGCTGAATTCCCTTTCGTCAGTGCCAACACAGACTTCTCTAAAGACCCATTATTCGATGGTCTATTCCATGGGTCTACAATAGCGGAAAACCCTGAAAATGGAAATATTTTTAATGCAGTTATTAAAGAAGTAGATGGCGAAAAAATTGGTATTTTTGGTCTTACAACAGAAGAAACTGCTGAAATTTCAAGTCCTGGTTCCATTGAATTTAGCAACTATATCGAATCAGCGGAAAATACAGTTGAAATGCTGGAGGCACAAGGAATTAATAAAATCGTCGCTCTTACACATCTTGGATACGATGATAGCACTGAATTTGACAATGATCTGCTATTAGCAGAAAACGTAGAGGGCATTGACATTATTGTTGGCGGACATACGCATACCAAATTATCTGGCCCAGTCATCATAACAGAGGGAAAGACCGAGCCAACAGTAATTGTGCAGGCAAATGAATATGGTAAGTTCCTTGGAACATTAAGTATTGATTTTAATGAAAATGGGAAAGTTACAGCTTATGAGGGAGAACTTGTCGATGTTGCTGAAAAGGATGAAGATACTGAAGCTGCAGCTCTCCTTGCTCCATATAAAGAAAAAATCGTTTCATTACAAAAACAATCAATTGGCGTTTCAACAGAAGTTTCTTTAGATGGGGAACGAGCAAATGTACGCACGAAAGAAACGAACCTTGGTAATCTAATTACTGACGGGATGCTTGCAAAAGCAAAAGCAATCAACCCTGAAACAGTGATTGCGGTAACAAACGGCGGAGGCATACGCGCATCTATTGACAGTGGTGATATTACATTAGGTGAAGTGCTTACTACCATGCCATTCGGAAACACGCTCGGAATTATGAACTTGAAAGGTTCAGAGATTGTTGAAGCATTAGAACACAGCGTAAGCCTTGCCCCAGAGCAAAGCGGTGCATTCCTTCATGTATCGGGGCTAAAATTTGTCTATGACAGCTCAAAACCAGCAAATGAGCGGGTAGTATCTGTTGAAGTAAAAGATAGTGAAGGCAGCTACGCACCAATTGATGAAGCAAAAAATTACTTCGTAGCAACAAACACATTCACCGCTAAAGGCGGAGATGGCTATGATGTTTTCAAGAAAGCTTATGAAGAAGGCCGTGTTAGTGAACCAGGATATGTTGATTACGAAATGTTTGTAGACTATCTGCAGCAATTTGAAACAATTAACCCAGCTATAGAAGGCCGCATTACAGATGAAGCTGCGGCAAATTAATTTTTCCAAACGGGGATTCCTTCCCCGTTTTTTTATTTGGTTGCGTTTCAATGACAGATTTACTAAAAAGAGCGATGTCCTATTGGAACATCGCTCTTTCATTTTACTTAATAATTAATTTGTAAGGATTTGTGCTTGCGTTACCAAAAACGTCCTCAATCTTAATGTAATAGTCGCCTTTTTTCAGGTTAAGTGACATGACTTCATTATCGCCTTTTCCATAATAGTCGGAAACGGCCACTTGTACTCCTTTTGAATTATAAATTGTTATTTTACCATCTATATCAGATGGAACTTCCATGGATACACTATAGTTCTTTTCTTTTTCTACTTTTAGCTTATAAAAATCTGTATCTCCTTTATTAGAAGTAAGATTAAGATAACCAAAGCTATAGAAACGATCTTTTGCCGGGCGATTAAGCAAAAGAGGCTTGGAAGGAATGTTATTTTTTACAACAGACCCTTTGTCTTCATCAGACCTATTTGCTTCATCGATTTTAAGCACATATGGAACTAATGATGAATTTGTTCCAAAATAATCAAATGCTGCAATAAAATAGCCTGAATTTTTCTTTGTTCTAAAGCTGATTCTCTCTTCATCGCTCCATAGACCCGAATCAACTAATGTGATCTTGCCCTCTTCTTCCGGCTCCAATTTTCCGTTGCCGTTTGTATCTTCTATAATCGCCAATACTGGGTCGATTTCCGACTTATGCCTTACAGGCACATTTTTGTACTTTGCAGGCAGGGAACCTGGAGTTACTCTTACTCCAAAGATACTCTCCTTGCCCGGTTTAAAGTAGTAAATATCTGTGTCAGCCGAACTTGCAAAGTTACCAGTAATTCCTTTAGTAGAAATCTTTTGAGCAGTTTCAAAGTTTTCATTCGTTTCAAATTGGTCGGCAACATCTTTTACTTTCGCTTTGATTGTAAAGCGATAAGGGTCCAATGAAGGTCTATACATTGGATCTGCTGCACGGAAATAATAGGTTTCCCCGGCTTGCAGGCCAAGCGTAAATTTATCTTCAACAGAAATTGAGCCATCCATTGACCATATCGTATTGGAGTAGACATAAACAAAATCCTTCATATCTTTATCATATTTTAGCACTTCAACCGCGACTGGTTTATAGCCTGCTTTATTATCCATTGCCATTTCGAAAATAGAGCTATGGTCTGGTGTAAAGGAGAACCAATCCTCATCACCAAAAGTCTGCAGATATCCTTCTCCGCCGCCATTTTCTTCAATTAGGATTGCTGCCTCTTTAAGTGTATTAATGTAGTCCTCATATGTCATTTGAAACGGATCAAAGGCTTTTTGCTGTATTTCTTTCTTTTTGGCAATAAACCCTTGAATGTCACCCGCCATTAATTCTTCTTCCGGGCTGGTCTCCATCCCCATTTCAAAAGGCAGTCCATCTTCATCGGTTGGTAGAGTCTTTGAATCAATAGTAACTTTATATGGCTTGAATGAAGAATAGCTTTGTTCCAGATTTATTTCATACCCTTCAAACATCATCATGAATTCATCAATATAAGGCTTGTTTGTCACTTCAGCTATAAACTTCTGCCCAGGCACTGCATTAAAGCTAAGCTCTTCTCCCTTGCCAAAGCCATTATCAGAAGCCTGATCCATTTCATAAATAAATTCTTCACCTTCAATTTCTTCTATCATATGAAGTTTGATTGAAGGGTCAATGCCAGGAACTGCTGAAAGGTCAACTTTAACAGTCTGCATACCATCTTCAGGATTCCCGGGCACTGTGAATTGAAAATAATCAGAGTCCCCTGGTGTTTGCTGTTCATCCCCTGCTCCTTCTTCTTCTTCTACGTTTTCTTCAGCAGAAGCAGCATCGGTCTCTTTATCTTCAGTCGTTAAACGCTCATCTGTATAATAATTTTCAAGAGCTGACTCATAAGGAAGTGATTCAATTTCCTTTGGAGTCACTTCACTATTCCCATCATCTAGTAATTCCATGCTTTTATGCAGTTCAAGATTGTATTTTGAATTACCTTCTTCGCTAAATTTACCATAACTATCCTTCACGATAATAACTAAACTTCCAGCCTCTGGTGCTTTAAAAAGAGTCCCTTCTACACTGCCTTCATAGGCCTCATTCACTTCAACCTTTTTGGAAGGCTTTGTTTCACCTTCAGGGAAAAACAGTAAATCAAATTTCAGATCATACTTTTCAGTACCATCTAAAGTAACCTGAATATACTCATTTTTTGCCATCTTTGTCTTATATAAATCAGTTTGATTTAAATTTAGAATTTTACCTGATACCGGGATAGTATTAAATTCTCCCAGATCCTTGGCCTTTAACAAAGAATCAGCTTCTTTTACTGAAGGATCGGCAGGAATCTTTTTCGGGTCAAAACTAAGAATCTTTTCCAAATCAATCATTCCATAGCCATACTTTAGGTCATAACCTTTATCCCCCAAGTCCTTGGCTGTATGTGTCAGGATATAATTAACTTGATATGGAGTTAAATTCGGGTGTTTTGATAATAAAAGTGAAACTGCACCTGCAACTACTGGAGATGACATCGATGTTCCGCTCATCTCCACAAAGGATGATTGCTTGTCCGGATCATATACAGAAGAATAAACCTGGTGTCCAGGTGCAACTACATCTACAGAAGGACCATAGGTCGAGAAATCTGCAAGTTCATTTTTGCTGTTAGTAGCCCCAACACTGATAACACCTTCAAAAGATGCCGGATAATTAACGACATTAGCCCCATCATTACCAGCTGCTGCAACTACAGTAATACCTGCGTCGATGGCTTTTTTGACTGCATCTTGCATAATAGGTGATGGAAAATATCCGCCAAGGCTCATATTAATTACATCAGCCTTCTGACGGATAGCTTCTAATATACCTTCAGCAATAGTATAATCGGTAACCATCCAGGAACGATTAAACACATCAATAGAAATGACTTCAGAGTTTGGAGCAATACCATATCCCCCAACACCATTCCCTTTTTCAGCTGCAATAATTCCGGCTACATGAGTTCCGTGGGGATCAGGAGCACCCTTTTTAATTGGATCCATTGCATTTTTGTTTGCAATCAACTGATCTTTTAGCTCAGGATGCTTTGAGTCAACCCCACCATCAATAACTGCTACTTTAACTTTGTTCTTTCCTGCCATAGTTTGAGCTTTTTCAATCCCAAGATTTTTCAAATGATACATTTCAGAGACCTTTGGATCGGCACTGCCCAGTTTTTTTGCATAAGCACTTCTGGTAATAGAAGTTACATTTGAGAAACTGGCATATGCTGCAGCCACTTCCTCCAATTTCCTTTTTCCTTGAACTTCAATAACATCATAGCCTAGACTGGCAAATCTCTTTACCAGTTTTCCGCCAGCTTTTCGATGTTCAGAAGAAGAAAGAGGCTTATTATATTTCACAACAAGCTGATTATCCGTAAATTTTTTATCTTCCTCTTTTGTTACAGAACTTGTTTTGTACCCAGGCTGTTTTAGGTTAAGCCGATCTAGCTGCTGATAAATTCTTTGAGTGTTGGATTTTTCAGCAGCAAGTGATGCACTGGGCAAGAATGAACTAGTCACTAATACCGCAGCCAGTCCCATCGCTAGACCCTTTCCTTTAAATGTCTTCATACCGTACCTCCTAGAAAATTTTACCACCTTTAATATTATTCTATCTCTCTTTAAATATCCCTTTAAAAATGGTGGTAATAAATATATATTTATAGTTCCTATGCAATAGATAATTGCACCTAGTATTTAGACGCTTGATAATGGAAAAAGTTTCATATAAATGAAATAAAATACAAAATGGTATCTGATAATATTTCCGGGTTCCCTTGCCCTATCGGATAGCTATTCAATATAATAAAGATAATTGACTCCAATGAGGTGAACTATTTGCGCGTGAAAAATAGCAATAAAAAATGGCTCCGTACCATAGGAATTTTATTATTGGTACTTTTAATCGGCCTGATAGGATATGGATTTTATATTTATAACTCTTTTACAAAAGCAGTTGATACTGCATATGAACCTACAGAACGGGAAAAATCAGAAAAAAGAGGAGAAAAAATTACTCTCGAAGAAACCGAACCTTTTTCAGTCTTAATGCTTGGAGTAGATGAGCGTGAAGGTGATAAGGGGCGTTCAGATACGATGATTGTGCTGACAGTTAACCCAATTAAAAGTTCTATTAAAATGCTTAGTATTCCAAGAGACACCAGAACTGATATTGTTGGACATGGAACAGTTGACAAAATCAACCACGCTTATGCATTTGGGGGAGTTGATATGTCAGTTGCTTCCGTTGAAAATTTCTTGGATATACCAGTGGATTATTATATAAAGATGAACATGGATGGATTTGCAGATATTGTGGATGCTGTAAGGGGAATTAATGTGCAAAATGATTTGAGTTTCACACAGGATTCATATCATTTTAACAAGGGAGACATTCATTTAGATGGACGAGAAGCACTTGCATATATAAGAATGCGGAAGAATGACCCCAATGGTGACTTTGGAAGACAGAAAAGGCAGCGGCAGGTTATTCAGGGGGTAATAGATAAAGGAGTAAGTATCGGCTCACTAACTCGTTTGGATGATATTTTTGAAGCAATCGGAAAAAATGTAAAGACTGATATAGCATTTAGTGAAATGGTTGAAATTCAGAAAAATTATAAGCAAGCCAGTAAAAAAATTGATCAATTAACACTAGAAGGTTCAGGGCAATATTTAGGAGACATCTGGTATTTGATCGTTTCTGAAGAAGAAAAGATAAGAGTTCAAACTGAGCTAAAGACCCACTTAGAGTTAAATAAATGAATCTCTACCAAAGCTGGCCATAGATTATGACCAGCTTTTAATTTCGACAAAATTTGAAAATTCCAAGAGAAATTTGCAGAATTTTTTGTTGTTTCATTTTTATAAAAAGGCGGTATAGATAAATAATTAATTTACAGGTCTATCCATTTTAAATATGAGGAGTGATAACAATGAAAATAAGAGCCGGCAGCTGGCAAATGTTGTCCAATCAAGAGAAATTATTTCTTTTAAATGCAATAAGTAATCGGCCGCAAACTAAAAGCAGAGGAGAGCATTAACTATTGATTGTCTAAGAATCGCTTCTGTGAACATTTCTATAAAAGCATGAATATCCAATTCCGAACTGAATATATTCCACCATTCAAAAGTATCAGCCGCCAGCCAAAGACCTCTGTCATTGGCTGGCGGCTGATACCAATTTTATACATTTTAACTTATTTACTCATAAATCGCATGAAATGCTGAGCCTTTCAATTTTTTAATTGCAAAAAAGAGATTATCCAAGCATTCTTTTCGAATATTCTCTTCACAAACAAAGTCATCTAAAAGTTCTTTTTTCAGTCTTGCAGCGATAATTGAAAACTGCTCTTCTGAAATCCGCTTTGAATTTTCAGAAATTAAATTTTCTGCAATTTCTTTTTCAAAATATTCCACTGATCCAAAAAAGCTCATCTATTTTCCACCTTTCTATAATTGAAATACGGTCTTATTTACCATCCTCAAGGCATCAAGACCATCCAAAAATATGGCGGATTCTGCAATATAACCTATTAATCTAGCCTGCACTTATCCGTTCATTTTTGGCAGCTCGACTATCATAGTGAATAACCTTAGACTCGCGGCTTTGCGTCCTTACTTTTCAATAAGTTTGCCTTTTCAATTTCATACTTTAATAATAGAACTTTTGTAATGCGTTTTCAATAATCTTATATATATTACAAAAGAAATATCCGCCATTGTCCCTAATCGCTTCCTGCACAATATTCATATTAATCATCATTCCTTATTGTACCTTTCCCCAATTACAAAGTTAAAAACACAATTTTCTGAATGCGATTTTCACATAGATAACTAATACATTGGAAATGGAAAAAGACTTGCTAATATACAATGCAATAGTTGATATAATATTTATATTCTTAATGTTAGTTATTTTATTAATACATTTTTCACCTGTTATCCCTGGCGCTCGTATGGCGAACATTATTCTTTTTTCAGACTTTTTGTCCATGGTTGAAAGGCAATTGGTAAAATTATAGATCGCATTTATTATACTTAAATTGGAAACACATGCTAATTTGAGGCGAAAAGTAGAGGTTTAGTAAACTAATGGAATATAATATGTATAAGACTGGCTGGCACTTTTATTCAGCCAGTCTTAATATTTTTTAGTAAGCGAAACGGTGGCTGCCAATTTGTTTGATTACGGTCCGGGTGAAGATCCACTGATCAGTTACGAGCTTCGGGTTATAGTAATACACTGCTCCGTTGGAGGGGTCCCACCCTAAAAACGCATCTTTTACTGCCTGGTATGAGTTCTTGCTTGGCTGCAGCTGAAATTGTCCGTCATTAATCGCTGTAAAAGCATTTCTCTGGAAAATGACATTACGGATAGTCTCTGGAAATTCACTTGAGTCAACACGATTTAACAATACAGCTGCAACAGCAACCTGTCCCTCATAGCTTTCTCCGCGGGCTTCCCCGTTCACAACATGAGCCATCATATTAACATTGTAAATCATATTAGCTGTCTCCATTCCGACAATTCCATCAGGCCGTAAACCAAAGTCCCTCTGAAACTCCTTTACTGCTTGTACAGTTAGCGGTCCGTAGAATCCAGTTGTTTCATCCTGAAAATACCCAAGCTTATTCATTAACCCCTGTACATATGATACTTCAGACCCTAAAGACCCTTCCTTCAGAAGCTGAGCGGCCTTTGTTTCTATTTGATTGAAGCCAGCTAAAATAACAAACATCATGGATACAATTATGTACTTCATAAATTTCATGTTTTTTCTCCTCTTAATATGTATTTTTGCGTGTTAGGGTAAAAAAGTTCACCTCCTTCTCTTAATACCGCAGAACATCCTTCATTCTTTTCCCTGCTTATGAATTCAAAAACCCCATCAAAAGATAGAATTTGGCAATCGGGTCGTTTTACCTGTGCCAGCTGCTGGGAATAGAGGCAGTCGAAAGTCCGGACTTTAAATGAAGGCCCTCAAAAAAATTATTAATACATATTAGCTTGCCGATGCCTTTCTCAGCACCTTTTCTAAACAATAAAAACCCCAGCTTAGCACCACTAAGCCAGGGTTTTCTTTCCTTACTTTATTAAAGCCTGCGCTCTTACCATTACCACTGCAAATTGTGCTCTGTTTGCTGAATTATGCAATCCAAAGTTCCCGTTACTAAAACCAATCATAAGTTTATTATCTGTAACGGCGTCAATATATGGAGTGCCCCAGTAAGAGGAATTGATATCGCGGTATGACGGATAAACCCCATCACCTTTTAATCCAAAAGCAGATGCCAGGACCTTCGCCATTTGCACTCTGGTTAATGGACTATCAGGATTAAAGTTTTCACTCTTTGTGAATACACCTGCTTCGGTAAGTTTGGCAATCGCCATATAAGCAGGATGACTTTCCGGTACATCTTTATATCCGGGATTTTCCGGAATAGAGGTTGTCATCGGTATACTGTTGTATAGAATCAATGCAGCCTCTGCTCTGGTTATCGCTTTTTCAGGATAAATATTTCCTTTTTCATCAAGTTGAAGCAGCTTCCCTGCCAGGAGCATATTAAGCTCTTTCGCTGCCCAGTGTCCTTCCGGAAGATCGGCAGCCGTTTTTTGTGACAACATCATAGCATCCAGAAGGGCCTCACTCAGCAATTTGTACCCTTCAAGATTTGGGTGGATATCCTCTGGATTTGGGACATATTGTCTTGGATTATCTCCAAACTTTTCATAGACTGGAACAAATGAAGCACCATTTACAAGTGCAGCTGCTTCGATTGTTTTATTGAGAGTATGCGTCAGCTGAATCAGCTCCGGCTTCTGCTCTTCAGAAATGAATGGAAACGGAAAGTAATAGCCCATAACATAAACGGATGCATCCGGATTTAATTGTTTGATTTTCTGAAGGATCAAATTGTAGTTTTCAGAAATACTCTTTAGAGAACCAGGTATCTTTGATGGATCAAGCAGGATGGTGCCCTTCTCTCTATCAATCTCTGCTTCACTTAATAAATCATTTGCTCCTGCTGAAATAGTAATGAAATTTGAATTCTTAATAGCTTCCTGTAAGTTGGGTTTTGTATTAAGGTCAGCCAGTACATTGTATGTCTTGTAGCCCGGGATTGCGAATGCCTTGGAATATGTACCTAGAGCGTTTTGTTCTTCCAAATACTCTGCCGTCAAATCAGCATATCCATCAGCTATTTTCTTATCATACGTCACGCCGGCTGCCAGAGAATCCCCCAACGCCAGGTATTGAACTGGAACATCTACTGCTGCCGAAACAGGTGTTAACAAACTCAGCAATAAAACTGCAATTAAACCTAAACTTCCTAACCCCTTCTTCCAATTAATCATGAACCATTCTCACTCTCCCTTTTTTATAGTAAAAAAAGTATGAATATTCTAGTAGGTATATGTATTCATTTTACAGGAATTATTTACTATAATATATAACTAAATATTCAAATTATTCGACAAGCTATAACAAATGGTGACAGGCACCACCAGAATTTTGTCGAATAAAAAAGCCTGCATTCTTTTCCAAATGCAGACCCTTCATACAAATTCTATTAAAACCGCCCTTTATGCTCCTCAAATACTTTCTTCACTTTCTCCACTACCACTTTCGATCCGCCGCTGTTTTCAACGCCCTCCATCATCATCGCGATGAGCAGCTTGGGAGACTGCGGATTGTAGGCAACGAACAGGCCATTCTCCTGGCCTTTTTCATCCGCACTTTTCTTCAACTCGGCGGTTCCGGTTTTCCCAGCCAACGGGTAATCCTTCATATAAGCCGTACGGCCGGTTCCGCTGGGATCCTGAATGACTTTAGCCATTGCGGCTGCCACCGTATTCGCAGTTCCTTCGCTCATCACGCCTTCTTTCAGCACCTGTCCTTTTTCCTCTTCTTCCAGGAGAACAGGCTTGATCATGGAGCCTTTATTGATAAAAGGTGTATATGAAGCAGCAAGATGGACAATGCTCATTTCCACCTGGCCCTGGCCATAGCCGGAATCTGCCAGCAGGATTTCTGTGTCCAGGCCGCCAATCTTGGATTGTTCAAGCGGGAATACGTATGGAATTTCCGCTTCAAACCCGAATTTCTTGAGCCCGGCTGAAAACTTTTCTTTTCCCAGCTCAAGGGCCTGCTGGGCAAAATAGATATTATCCGAATACATCATCGCTTTTTCAAAGTTAACCGGCCCGCCCGGATCTTTGACACGGGTGACTTTATAGCCGCCCCATGAACTGTCCTTCTGCCATTGGAGGCCGCTGACCTTAATCGTTTCATCAAGCGTTAGTGTCCCTTCTGTCAGTCCGACTGCGCCTGTCAGCGGCTTCATCACTGAACCTGGGGCATAGGTTTGCTTAAATCGCGTCAGAAGCGGTATGTCCTTATTGCCTTCAATTGCCTTCCACTCATCCGCGGTAAATCCAAGTGAAGCCTGGTTCGGGTCAAAGCTCGGGCTGCTGACGAGAGCCAGTGTATTTCCGGTAACCGGATCAATCGCTGCTGCGGTTCCCGGCTTTCCTCCCAGCTCTGTGTAGAGTGACCTCTGCAGGTTCATATCGATGGTAAGCTGAATAGTTTCACCGTTCTCTACCGGCTTTTCAGCGAGGGCCACTTCAGAACCGTCTTTCTTTTGGATGCCGATTTTGATTCCATTCGAACCCTTCAAGCGCTCCTCAAGAACCTGTTCAAGTCCTCTTTTTCCAATTATATCAGTGCTTGAATAACCTTCACGCTCTTTCATTTCATCTGCTGTAACCTGTCCAACATAACCGATTAGATGGGCTGCTGATTCACCCATCGGGTAAACTCTGCCTTTCACATCCTGTTTCAGAACGCCTTTTAGCGCAAAGACCTTGCTGAGTGTTGCCTGATCATCCGGGGATACCTTTTTAATAGGAACAAAATAGCCCGGCTGCACCCAGCTTGCATTTAAGCTTTTATTAATCTGCTCTTCTGACATTCCCAGGGCTGCTGACAAACCTTTAATGGTCTGCTCCTTCTGATCACCCATCTGTTCTGGAACAACACCAATTTCATATAGGGTGCCATTTAAAGCAAGCGGGTCACCTGTCCGGTCGACAATATCCCCGCGCTGCGCCGGAACAGTTGAATAGCTGATTTTATCCTCTGATCCCAGCTCCGGGAAAATATAAGTTGTATCCCAGGCAACAAACCAATTGTCTTCCTCTTCCTTTTCTTCCTTCACAAGCTTGGCATCATGGGTAAATTCAATCTTGCCGGCTGTACTATCCATACTTGCTGAAAAAGGAAAACTTGCATTTTCTTCTTTTTTGTATTCCTTTTCCATATCCGGCTTGTATGCCACCTTCAGATTATCTATCTCTAAATCCTTATAAACCTTTTCATAACGGGCTGCAAAATCCTTTTTGCTGATCGACTGCTTCGCATCCTTCGACAGGAATTCATACATCTTCTCAAACTCCTGCTTATTCCAGTGCTCCACATACTGCGAAAAGCGATCCTGCGGCTTAATTTCCTTATTGCATCCGCTCAAAGCGGCCAAAACCAGGACAGTAAAAACAAAATATAGAACCTTTCTCATAAATCACCCTCCCTGTTACTATATTATCATTTAATTGGAGAAATTTCCTAGTGACAGGTACCACCCGAATTTTGTCGAAATACCAAAAGGGGACCTCACATCTAAGTGAAGTCCCCAAAAGGTTATAAATTAAGAAAATAGTTTAATAAGGAAGCTCAATAAAATCCCTACTACCCCAAAGTCCGAGTCTCCAAAGGTAGTTCCTTCAAATCCAAGTGACCCAAGAACCGGAAGCAATAAGGCCGGAAGGAAAGAGATTAATAGACCGTTGGCAAATGAACCGATCATCGCTCCCCTTCTGCCTCCAGTTGCATTTCCGAAAACCCCTGCCGCCGCACCTGTGAAGAAGTGCGGAATCAGGCCTGGCACAATTATTTTCAGGCCGAATAATGGAAGAAGGAACATGGAGAGCAAGCCAGCTACGAAGCTGAATAGGAATCCGATAATAACTGCATTAGGTGCAAAAGGGAACACTGCCGGACAATCAAGGGCAGGCTTCGCATCTTTTACCACTTTATCAGCGATCCCTTTAAAAGCTGGTACGATTTCTGCAATCAGCATCCGCACACCGGCAAGGACCACATATACACCAGCTGCAAACGTAATGGCCTGCATGAGCGAGAATACAAGGAAGTTAACTCCGCCGCTCAATTCAGATTCTACATAGCCTTTTCCGGCGATCGGCGCCACAACCAGGAAGAGAATCGTCATTGTCAGAGACATCGCAACCGAAGTATCGCGCAGGAATCCAAGTGATTTTGGCACTTTGATATCCTCCGTCGATTTGGATTTATCCCCTACACGCTTTCCAATAAAGCCGGAAACAAAGTAGCCGAAAGATCCAAAGTGGCCGACCGCTATGCTGTCATTGCCAGTGATCTCGCGTACATACGGCTGGACAAGCGCAGGCATGAATACCATTAATAATCCCAGAATAATAGACCCGATAATGATCAGCGGAAGCCCTGTCACTCCGCCGGTTGCAAATACTGCTGAAATCAGGCAGGCCATGAATAAAGTATGATGGCCGGTTAGGAAAATATATTTAAATGGTGTAAAACGGGCAATTATTATGTTCATGACCATCCCGAAAAGCATGATCATCGCGGTTTCTTTCCCAAATGTCTGCTGGGCGATCGCAACGATGGCTTCGTTGTTCGGAATAACGCCCTGAATATGAAAGGCTTTTTCAAACATTTTCCCGAAAATATCAAGTGAGCCTATTAAGATGCTTGCTCCTCCATTCAGGATGAGAAAGCCCATGATCGTTTTAAGCGTGCCTGATATAACATCGGCAATTCCCTTCTTCTGCAGAAGCAAGCCAAACAAGGCGAATAAACCAACCAGGATAGCGGGCGTGCCCAGTATATCATTCATGATAAAATCAAACATGTTTACCCCTCCTTTTAAATCCTCTGTATCTATCTTTCATCTAACCAGTTTTCAGGTTATACTGTATTTGTTCTTTTTATTTTTCAGCGGGCGAGTCTATCGCCTGCTCTTTTTTTCTCTATTATGATAAATGTGATTCCAATGCGGCTTTTAGCTCGTTCTGGTCTAGGATGTTAGTCAAGCCAATGATCGTTCTTGTTCCGTCATCCAAAGTGGAAATCAGGTCCTTAGATCCCAGGTAGATGTCCGCTTTTTCAGATTTAGCCGTTGTTAAATCGGTATGTGAAACGTCTGCTTCCACTCCCAGCTGGCTTAAAACTGTTTTCACATTCATTTCTACGATAAAGCTGCTTCCAAGTCCGTTTCCGCATACTACCAGAATTTTTTTCATTTTTATTTCCTCCTTAGTCTTGTGAATATTGATTAATAATTTCTAATACGTCAGCTGCTGTATCCACATTCTGCAGTTTTTCAAGATTATAGCTGTCAGACAGCATTTTGGACAGCTGGGATAATGCTTTTAAATGGGTTTCATTATCGATGGCTGCCAGCACAAAGAATAATCTTACCTGATGCTCCGGCTTTTCCGAAAAAGCACAGCTTTCCTTTAATTGCAGAAAGCTCATTCCCAGCTTGTTCACGCCAGCTTCAGGGCGGGCATGAGGAAGGGCAATTCCAGGCGCGATGACGATATATGGTCCCATTTCATTTACGTTTTCAATCATGGCATCTATGTAATTCCGGCTGATGGATTGATCGGCCAATAACGGCTGTGACGCCATTTGCAGTGCTTCCTGCCAGCTTGGGGCATAATCTGCAAATTGAATTTTATCGGCAGTTAAAACTTCATTTAACATTGGCTTTTGGTCCACCTCACTTTTGGCTTCTTTATTCGATTGATGGTAGGCTTTCAATTCCTGGATCAGCATGCTTTCGTCTTTTATATCTGTATGCTTCCGGATAATGTCCATCAATGCCTCTATGTTTTCTGATTTCGGCCTTTTTTCTGATGCCTGAACCTGCTTAAGCAGAGATTCCTTCTCGGACGGGTTAAGAATCGGATTTACAATAAACACCGGTACATTTTTCCGGGATACTGGCGTGGTCGAAATGACAAAGTCCAAATCAGCCAGGGACGCTTTCTCATATTCACGGACAGTGTATACATGTGCCACAGATCGGAAGAGCGTCGTGGAGGGAAAGAGTGTAGACGA